>JALOBD010000035.1 GCA_023228445.1 Sphaerochaeta sp.
GTCAAAAAGTACGGTACGAAGATTGACAGCAGCAAGAACAAGACGATAAAGATGACAAGCATTCCCGAATCTTCCCAAATTGCCTTCAAGCTCCCCGACAGTGAGCGCCCTCGTGGTTGTATCATACTGAAACTCCTCTTTTTCCGTTCTCTTCGTGGTCAGTGGCTCAAGCCAGCTGCTGTTCCTTATGCTTGGTCGGAAGGGCCAAGTTCATGATCTGCTCTTTATCGAATTCGTCACGCTGGAGTATATCAACAATCCTGCCTTCCCGCATGACTGCCAGGCGATCGCAGATTCCCATGATCTCAGGCAGGTCACTGGAGACACAGATGATCGAGATACCTGCCTCGGCCATCTGGTACATCAGGTTGTAGAACTCATTCTTGGTGCCGACATCGATGCCTCGCGTCGGCTCGTCCATGATCAGCACGGAGAGCTTGTCCCCCAACCACCGTGCCAAAATCGTCTTTTGCTGGTTCCCCCCTGAGAGGTTTTGGATGATCTGGTGACGGCTCGGGCTCTTGATGGAGAGCTTCTGCATGAACGACTCGGCATTCTGCCGCTCCCACTGCTGATCGAGGAAGAAGTTGCACTTCAGGTTGTTGCGCCTGCTTGAGATGTTGATGTTCTCCTCGACGCTCCGCACCGGGATGATCCCCTCATCCTTGCGGTCCTCCGGCAAGAATGCGACTCCCCGCCTGATCGAGTCCCCGGGTTTCTTGATCTGTACCTCCTCCCCGTTGAGCCTGACCGTCCCCTCCAGCTGCTTCGTCGCCCCGTAGATGCCCTTCATCAACTCGGTTCTCCCTGCACCGACGAGGCCGAAGAAGCCCAGGATCTCTCCCTTGCGGAGGGAGAAGGAGATGGGTGTTGCAAGGCCGGTACAGAGGAAATCCTCGACGGAGAGGACGGCCTCCTCTTCGATGGGGCGGGATTGGTAGTTGTAGATATCGCTGATATCTCGGCCGACCATCCGATTGACCAGCACATCGTGGGTGAGTGTTTCCATGTCGGTGAACTTCTCGACGAACTTGCCATCACGAAAGACAATCACATCGTCGCACAGCTCAAAGACCTCCTCAAGGCGGTGGGAGACGTAGATGACCGTCTTGCCCTGCTCCCTGAGCGTCCTGATAATCCTGAAGAGGTTGGTGATCTCCTTTTGGGAGAGCGAGCTGGTCGGCTCATCGAAGGCGATGATACTGGCGTTGTACAGCAGGGCTTTGGCGATTTCGATCATCTGACGTTGGGCGATCGGGAGGGTCTTGATCTTCACGTGCGGATCGATGTTCTCCATGATGTATTCAAGGTGTTTGGTCGCTGTGGCATAGAGTGCTGTAAAATCGATCAACCCCGACTTCTTCTTTGGGTAGTGGCCGAGCATCATGTTCTCTGCAACGGTCATCTCAGGGACCAGGTTCAGTTCCTGGTAGATGACGGCGATGCCGGCATTGAGGGCATCGCTTGTCGATTTGAACGCATGTGTCTGCCCATTGATCGTGATGACCCCCTCGTCCGGGGTGTACGCTCCGCTGAGAATTTTCAGCAACGTTGACTTGCCAGCGCCATTCTCTCCGACAAGCCCCCCGACCGTCCCCCCCTTGAAGGTTACATGGATCGAGTCGAGCGCCTTGACTCCGGGAAACGATTTGGATATTCCGGTCAGTTCGAGTCTGTTCATGCTTTCTTCGTTACTTCCTTTGTATCGTTGTCACATCGCCTGTCCATTTCACTGCAATTTGCATGCCAAACGTCCCAAGGGGCACAAGCACCAATTCCGGCGGTAAATCACCCGATTCAAACCCCAAGGTGGATGTTGTTACCCAACACCCACCCTTGGTTGGGTAGCGAGGGTAACACTGCCCTCCGTCAAGGAGAAGAAAAAATGTACCGTTGTAATTTCGTCCCGCCTCCCCTATGATTGATACTACCATGAACGCGAAGGTTCTCCTCATCGATGATGAACATGAGTACTGCGTCTCACTGAAAAAGCTCCTCGTGGCACACGATATTATCTGTGACTACTGCCTCGACCCCTTCGATGCGCTCAATTTGATCAAGCGCGAGGCGTACACCCTGTACATCAGCGATCTCAAGATGCCCAAGATGAGTGGCATCGATCTCTTGCAACGGATCCGCGACATCGACCCCGGGGCCCCGATCATCATGATCAGCGGCTTCGCCTCGACCGACAGCGTCGTGGAGGCAATGCGCTGCGGTGCATTGAACTTCTATGAGAAGCCGATCCCCTTCTCTAAGCTGCTCTCCGAGATCAAGAAGATCCACGAGAGGCGGGAGCTCTACACGACAGGGGACAAGACCGATGCCGGCAAGGCGGGCACCATCATCACCGTCAACGAGCAGATGCACCGACTCATTCACATCGCCCGCAAAGCCGCCATGTCCGATGCACCGGTCATTGTCCACGGCAAGAGCGGGACGGGCAAGGAGCTCTTCTCCTCCATCATCCATGAGTGCAGCCCACGGCGGGAAGGACCCTTCATCAAGATGAACTGTGCCGCAATTCCTGAGAGCCTCTTGGAGAGCGAGCTCTTCGGCTACGACCAAGGGGCATTCACCGATGCAAAACGGGACCAGAAGGGGAAGTTCGAAGTAGCCGATGGCGGCACGATGTTCCTCGATGAGATTGGGGACATGAGCCTGGCTACCCAAGCCAAGCTCTTGCGGGTCCTCCAGGAGGGTGAGTTCGAACGCCTCGGCTCTCGCAAGACCCGCATGGCCAATGTCCGGTTTGTTGCGGCGACCAACCAGGACCTTCAGCTGAAGATCCAGGAGGGGACCTTCCGCGAGGACCTGTTCTTCCGCCTCAGTGTCATCCAGATCGAGATCCCGTCGCTCAGTGAACGCCCCGACGACATCATCCCCATCGCCCGCTACTACCTGGAGACGTTCAACCACAAATACCACAAGACGATCACCGGGTTCAGTGAGCAGGTGACCAATATGTTGTTGGTCCACGACTGGCCGGGCAACGTGAGAGAGCTGCGCAACTGCATCGAGCGCGCAGTCATTTTCTGCGAAGGGGACGTCATCTCCCTGGCTGATATGCCCACCCACTACCTCAAGGAGTTCAGTGGTAATGTCGATACCTCGACGCTGCAGTCCTTCTATGACAGCGTAAGCCGTGAGATTATCCTCAACGCCCTGGAGAAGGTACAAGGGAGCAGGACGAAGGCCGCCGAGATCCTGAACATCTCTCGAAAGACCCTGTACCTTCGCATGAAGAAGCTCGGGATACACGTATGAGCCGCAAGAAGGTGTTGCTGAGGCTCGAGGACATCCGCCACACCTACGGACACACGGTTGCGCTGAACTCCGTGGATTTCAACCTCTTCGAAGGCGAGATCCATGCCATCGCCGGCGACCACCGCTCCGGCAAGACGACGGTGGGCAAGATCATCGCCGGCTCGGAGCGCAAACAAGAGGGTCGGATCTGGTTCGATGGCAAGGAGTTGAACAACCTTACCATCCAAAAGGCACTGCAGCTGGGCATCGGCATGGTCTACCAGGTGCAAAAGAACCTCGTCCCCTCGATGAATGCGGTAGAGAACATGTTCTGTGGAAATCATCGACAGTTCCTCATCACCAAACGGTACCGCCAGCAGATGGAGGTCTCCTGCCTGGCCCTGTTGGAGAAGTTCAACCTCTCCCTTCCCCTCGACACCCCGCTCTACAAACTCGAAGAGCGCGACCGGCAGATCATCAACATCTGCCATGCCCTTGCACGCAAGCCCCGCATCCTGATCCTGGATGACATCAACAGCTCCCTGCTGCCCAGCGAGATGGACCGGGTCTTCCAACTGCTCCTCCAGGAGAAGGCCCAGGGCACGTCGATCATCTACATCACCGGCAGCCTCAACGAGGTCTTCAAGATCGCCGACCGGGTGACCATCCTGCAGGACGGCTACCGCAAGGGCACCGAGAGTGTGGTGGCCCTCGACCCGGCCCGGCTGGTCTCCCTTGCCTACACATCCACATCCAGCGATGGGCCGAACATCGATGCAAGCTCGCTGCTCAACGCCTACCAAGAGGCGATGATCGATGATTTGCCAATCGGGGAGATGATCGTCAACCTCAAAGGGGAGGCGGTGTTCATCAACCAACAGGCGAAGAAACTCCTGCAACACATCCCTGAGCTCTACCGGAACAAACCCCTGGCGCAACTGCTGAACTTCCTCCCCAAAAGCGCCTATGACGAGCTCATCGGCCTCTTGAAGGGGGAGCAGGGGGGTGACCTCGACTCAGTCAAGATCGGAGAGATCATCGTCAAATTCACCTTCTCGCCGATCATCGAGCAGAACGGCGAGCGGATCGGGATGAATGTCTTCATTGAGGATATGAGCTTTGCCTACCAGACGCGGGAGTACCTGATGCAGGCGAACAAGAATGCCAGCGTCGCAGCGCTGGCTGCCGGAGTCGCCCATGAGATAAAGAACCCGCTTGCCATCATACAGAACTACGTCGACCTGATGCGCCTCTGCCCGCTTGACGATGAGGGGACGACCAATGTCGACCATATCGAGCGGGAGCTCACCCGGATCTCCGAGATCATCTCCAACCTCCTCTCATTCTCCCGGATGAATCGCCTTGCCGTCCTTCCCCTCTCCTTGGAGAAAATCCTCGACGAAGTCCTGATGCTCCTCGGTCACCGCCTCAGCCAGAAGAACGTGCACATCAGGCAGAAGTTCAAGCAGATCTCGCTGGTCAGCGGGGATGAGAACAAGCTCAAGCAACTCTTCATCAACTTGATCATGAACGCGTGGGAGGCGGTTCTCGAGGATGGCTTGATCGAATTGGAGCTGGCTGAGGACTTTGCCAACAAGACCGTCTCGGTCATCGTCAGGGATGACGGGTGTGGTATCCTCAACCAGGACCGCGATAAAATCTTCTTCCCCTTCTATACCACGAAAATGGCACGGACAAACATCGGCCTCGGTCTGTCCATCTGCCAGAACATCGTTGAGCAACACACCGGGGTCATGAAATTCTCCAGCAACCAGGGGCGCGGCACCACCTTTGTCGTCACGCTGCCAGCGCTGGGGCGAGATGTTGCCGAGGTGTGAAATATAGTACCCACACCCGTGAGAAACTGTGCAACTTGCTACCCAGAGACTTCCCGAAACAATGCAAATACCACCAAAGAGCAGGTTGGTATGATTCTTGCAGACCCATTGGTGGTATACCGCGTAACAGTGCATCGAAGAGGTAGCGTTGCCTACCGGATGGACAAACCAATGACAAGAGGGGTTAGTATGAAAAAGATTGTTGTATTGCTGATGGTTCTCCTGCTCATGGGAGGGATTGCCTTTTCCCAGGCCTCACAGGAGAAAGCCAAGGACCAGCCGGTCAAGATTGGATTCTTGGTGAAGATGGCCGAGAACTCTTGGTTCCAGGACGAGTGGAAGTTCGCACAGATGGCTGCTGACGAGTATGGCTTCGAGCTCATCAAGATCAGCACCCCCGATGGAGAGAAGGTCCTCTCTGCCATCGACAACCTCGCTGCCCAGAAGGCACAGGGCTTCATCATCTGCACACCGGACGTCAAGCTCGGCCCGTCGATCAAGATGAAGGCTGACCAGAACGGCTTGAAGGTGATGAGCGTCGACGATCGGTTCGTCGGACCGGACGGCAAACCAATGGAGAATGTCCACCACATGGGGATCTCCGCCTACCAGATCGGTCGCCAAGTTGGTGAGACGATCATGCTTGAAGCTCGCAAACGCGGCTGGGATCTCAACAAGACCGGAGTGGCCTGCTTGACCTACGACACGTTGCCGACGAGCAAGGAACGCACCGATGGTGCGACCGACAAGATCATTGAGATGGGATTTCCAAAAGAGCGTGTCTACAAGGGACCGACAAAGACCGACTCGACAATGGAGGGAGGCTTTGATGCCACCAATATCCTCGTTGCTGCCCACCCCGATGTGAACTATTGGTTCGTCTACTCGCTCTGCGATGACACGACCATCGGTGGTGTCAGGGCCCTCGAGGGCAACGGCATCAAGTCCGAGAATATCATCGGAGTTGGCATCAACGGCAACGAGCTTGCCATCAGCGAGCTGGAGAAGCCGGTCACCGGGTTCCACGCCACCGTCCTGCTCGCCGCCAAACGCCATGGCTACGAGACTGCGGAGAACATGTACAAGTGGATCGCCCAGGGGATCGAACCCCCGCTCTTGATCGAGACCAGTGGTGTCGTCATGTACCGTGACAACTACAAGGACGTCCTGGTGGAGATGGGGCTGCGCTAAATGCGATGAGCCGGCGATCCCGAGTATAACTGAATCGATGGGGGATGGATTGTAGTGCGTGCACCGGTCCATCCCCTGTTCAACAACAGGGGGAAGAATGAACAAGATTGCGTTGGTGACAGGGGCGAGCAAGGGAATTGGGCAGGCCATTGCCATCGAACTGGCGGCCAATGGCTACGATGTCGCCATCAATTACAACCGCAGTGAAGCGTCGGCGCTCGAGACGAAGAAGATCATCGAGGGGATGGGGAGGCGAGCGGAGGTCTACCAAGCCGATGTGGGCGACGTCGCCTCGATTGAGCGGATGTTCGACCACTTCACCGCTGACTTCTCGACCATCGATTGCCTGGTGAACAATGCTGGCGTCAGCATGTTCGCCCCGATTCTCGAGGCACGCGAAGAGATGTGGGATACGATCAACAACATCGACTGGAAGGGAACATACTTTTGTACCCAACACGCTGCACGGCTCATGGTCGCCCAGCAAAAACCCGGTGTGATCATCAATATCTCCTCCAACCAAAAGGAGAGCTGTTGGCCGACGGCGAGCATCTACGGGCCGGTCAAGGCAGCAATCGCCAAGTTCAGCGAACACGCTGCCATTGAGCTTGCCCGCTATGGCATCAGGGTACTCTCGATCGCCCCGGGGTACACCGATGTGGGATGGCCCGTCGACGACCCCATCCACGATGCCAAACAGAAGATCCCGAGCAGGCGGTTCGCCACACCAGAGGAGATAGCCCGCGTGGTTCGGCATTTGGTCTCGGATGACTTTGCCTATATGGTGGGCACATCACTGGTCATCGACGGCGGGGCAGTGCTCCCCGTCCTCACCGAGACCGATATGGATACCAGCTGGTCATCCACCGCCTTTGGTGAATGAGCAGGCAGAGCGAAGAGCAGGAGGGAGAGCGATGAAGATAACCAACGTAGAGGTGTTCCACGTCAAGCCACGATGGACGTTCGTCAAGGTGAGCACCGATGAGGGAATCACCGGATGGGGAGAGGCGATGGTCGAAGGCCGGGCCCGGACCGTCGAGACAGCTGTCATGGAGCACGCGCCGTTTCTCATCGGCCAGGATCCGAGCCGGATTGAATATCTCTGGCAATCCATGTACCGCAACACCTTCTACCGTGGAGGGATTGTCCTGGTCAGCGCCATCAGTGGCATCGAGCAGGCGCTCTGGGACATCAAGGGCAAAGCATTGGGAGCGCCGATATACGAGCTGATGGGAGGCGTCTACCGTAGCAAGATCAGGATCTACGGCCACTGCTGGGGAGCAACCACCGAAAAGATCATCACCCGAGCCTTGGAGCGACAAGAGAAGGGGTTCACAGCGATAAAGATCCTGTTGGAACCATATACGGCAAACCGAGGGGTCAAGCGCTACATCGAAGACCAGATCACCCGCTTTGCCCAGATCAGGGAGGCGGTCGGTGATGAGATGGACATCGCAATTGATTTTCACGGCCGGGTCAACCCCGACTTGGCGATCCAGATCATCGATGGGTTGACACCCTATCGGCCTCTGTTCATCGAAGAGGCCTGTCTTCCCGAGAACAGTGAGGCGATGGGGCTCATTGCGCAAAAGACGCTGCTGCCGTTGGCAACCGGTGAGCGCTTGGTCACCCGATTCGGCATCAAGAACCTGCTCGAATCACACGCCGTCTCGGTGATCCAGCCCGATCTCTGCCACGCAGGAGGAATTGCAGAGGTTCGCAGGATGGCGGCAATGGCCGAGACGTACTACGTCAAGATCGCCCCCCACAACCCCCTTGGACCCATTTCGCTGGCCGCCAACATCCAACTGGCTGCCTGTACACCAAACTTCTTGATCTGCGAGCACTTCGGGATGAAGGAGGAGTGGGATATTGGCTCGGGATACCTCAAGACCCCCTTTGTGATAGAGGATGGCTATATCACCATTCCCACTGCCGCCGGCCTCGGCATCGAGGTCGACGAGGAGGTCATAGCCGAACGGGCCTACCCAGGGGATTGGGACTCCCCACGCCACTATGCCGATGATGACCTGACGATCGTTGATTGGTAAGTCTCTCAGCGAACCTCCCGTTGCCCAACGGAGGGTGGCCCCCTGACACGTCTTCGCTCCTTCGCGATAGCGCACCCGATGGAAGTCAGGGGGCTTCCTCTTCCTTTTCTCCTTCGAGCTCTCCCCGCCCTTCCGTCCATCCGACTGCACTTCTCAAGCCTTGTGGAAATGTTCATATTGTTTGAATGGATGGGATTCTCATTCTCAGCTCAGTTCTCTTTCTCTCATGTTGCCAAAATCCGATTGACAATTCTCATCGGTGATGATATGGTGCTCCTGTATGAGCTGTAATACAGGTAATTCAGGCAGGGAGCATCCGATGATCATTGAGAAGATTTCCGTAGTGAGAATGACGTTTATACGAGAAGTTTGGGATTTGGTGGTCATCGATACCAACGAGGGAGTGCGTGGATGGGGCGAAGTCACCGGCTCGATGAACATCGAGGCAGTGGCAGCAATCATTGATTCATTCGATACCCGTCTCAAGGGCCTCGATGCGACACACCGTCTGGAGTGCCTCAAGGTGCTGAATCGGTGGAGCTACCCCTCCCCACTGGAGATGAGAACGTACATGACGGCGCTCAGTGGCTTGGACCAAGCCCTCTGGGATCTCTCTGCCAAGGCGCTGGGCATACCGCTTCACACTGCCTACGGGGCAAAGGGTGTGGAGTCGGTCCCCCTCTATGCAAACCTCAACAAAGCGTTGCGCAAGGACCGGGACGAGGCGATACTCGCAGAGCATGGGCGCAAAGCCTTTGAAGAGGGGTTCTCCATCATCAAGTGCACACCATTTGATGAGAGCGAGCCCGACTTCCTCTTCAACAACCTCTCAAACGCCTTCAAGAAGATCAGTGCCTTGACCGACCATGTGGATATCAGTCGCATCGCCATCGATTGCCATCGACGGTTCACTCGCACTTCCCTTGACTCGATGCTCACCGCCCTCCTCGCCCAATTCGGCACCCCCTTCTGGATCGAGGACGGCCTTGATACGGCCCACCAGGAGGAGCTGCCCATCTTCAAGGCACGCTATCCACAGCTCAGATTTGCCGGTGGGGAGGATGCGATCACCAGTTGTGAAATTCAGCGCCTGGTCGACTCCTCCACCTACGATGTGATCATGCCTGATGTGAAGTACATGGGCGGTCCGAGCGTACTCCTTCCGCTCATGTGCTTTGGAGAGCGTTCGGGCAAGCACGTGTCACTGCACAATCCCAACGGCCTTGTCGCCACGGCCCACAGCGCCCACTTGAGCGCACTGCTCACCAAGGGCATGCCGATGGAGTTCCCCTACCGTGCAAATATCGGGCGAGAGGAGCTTGCAAGCCCGACCGAAACGGTTGAGGGCGGTGCTTATCACTTCAACGACGAGCCGGGTATCGGCGTCGAGATCACCAAGGAAGCACTCAAAGAGTATGGCGCTACCTATACCAAGGGATCTTGGAAACCAATACAAGGGTGAGGAACTATGAGCAACGAACGACGTTCATCAAATGCAGAAGTGTATATCTCCCTGATGATGTTCCTGGTCACCGGGGTCTTGGGGTGGCAGATTACCCAGATCACCGTTTCGCAAAGCAGGATCTTTCCCATCTTCATTTTCATCTTGATGGCGGTGTGCGCGGTGGTCCAGTTCTCTCTTGCAGTGACCAAGAGAGAGGTTACCGACATGAACTCCATTACGTTCACGCTCCGGGAAGGCCTCTTCGTCGCGGCCCTGGTGCTGACCTACCCCCTGTATGGAATCCTGGGCTTCTACATGACGATCCTGCTCTTGGCCATCATCGTCTCGTTGATAACAATTGTGCCATCCCCCTCAAGAACTGTACTGGTGATGCTCGCCTACTCTGTCATCTTGACGCTCTTCTGTTACGTATGCTTCACCGTGATTTTAGGAATGCAGACACCGGTGGGTGTCTTGATATAGGAGGAATTTATGAGAAAAGTAGTGGTTGCAATCCTTTCCGTATTGCTGGTCTCGACCCTGCTCTTTGCCCAAGGCAGAGGAGAGCGTGACGCCCAATACCCCACCAAGGGAATCCAGTTCATCGTCCCCTACGCCGCAGGCGGCGGGACGGACAGCCTCATGCGCTTGTTGGCCAAGGCGATGGAGGATGAGCTGGGACAGTCGGTCACGATCGTGAACAAGGCGGGTGGGCTTGGCCAGGTTGGCCTGACGGAGCTCGCCAGAGCCAAGAGTGACGGCTATACCATCGGTGCCCTCTCAAACCTTGATCACATCCTGGTCCTCTTCACCAGTGACAACGTCAGTTACGACTACGACTCACTGGAGTACCTTGGCGCGATCAATACAACAGCTAACATCATGTACGCCAACACCAAGAATACCGGGTTCACCTCGGTGGAGCAGATGCTATCGTACGCAAAACAGAATCCGGGACGGTTGACTGTCTCCATCTCCGGCAAAACCCACTTGGCTGAGGTCGCGCTCCTCGAGCAGGCCACCGGTATCACACTGACTCCGGTCATGCAGAGCAGCGGAAACGACTCCCTCAAGGCAATCCTCGGCGGACACGTCGACCTTGCGGTCATGGACAAGAACTTCGTGGCGCAAGTCGAAGGCCAAGGCGTTGTCCCATTGGCCGCATTCTCCGATGAGCGGGTGGTCCCGGTCACCGATGTGCCGACCTTCCACGAGCTGGGCTATAACATTGCCACGGAGACATACCGGGTGATGGTTGCCCCCAAGGGAACGCCGGCTGAGATCTGTACCCTGTTGACAGAGACGATCAAAAAAGTTTCCTCAACCGATGAGTTCATCGAGAAGATGCGGAACATGAGCGAAAACTACCGGTTCCTTGACGCAGAACAAGTGAAGGCACGCCTTGACAACGACTATCGTGCTGTCGAGAAGTTGCTGGAAGAAGTTCCCGGCGCTTTCAACTGAGAATAACCAGACGAGGTCCCCAATGCACTACATCATCGACGCTTTTTCAACAATCTTTACTCCAATGGGTCTGCTCTTGAATGTTGTTGGGGTTGTCTTGGGAATACTCTTTGGGGCTCTGCCTGGTTTGAATGGTGTGGTGGGGGTAGCACTGCTACTCCCACTCACCTACAATATGCACCCCTCCTTCGGCTTGATCATGCTCGGAGGGCTCTACATGGGGGCTACCTACGGAGGGTCGATCTCAGCGATTCTGCTCAATTGCCCCGGCACGGGTGAAGCAGCGTGTACTGCATTGAACGGCAATCCGATGGCGCGCCAGGGGCGAGCCAGGGAAGCGCTCGGCTACTCTGTCCTCTCCAGTGGATTCGGAGGATTGTTTGGGGTCATCATCATGCTCCTCTTCACCCCGGTCTTGGCCAAGTTTGCACTGAAGTTCGGACCTGCTGAACAATTTCTTGTGTGTGTGATGGGGTTGGCGGTAGTCGGCAGCCTGATGGGAAAGAGTGCCGCAAAGGGCTTTTTCTCTGTAGCCTTCGGTTTGATCCTGTCGGTCGTGGGGATGGACGTCACGTCGGTGAACTATCGTCTCTCCTTTGGTAATATGCATCTTCAAGCAGGCCTGGACCTGATCCCCATCAGTGTCGGGATCTTTGCAATTGCAGAGATGCTCTCCCTGTTGACCAATCAGGTTACCGGAAATCTCATCTCTGAGGCACAGGATGACTACAAACCGATGGCGGTGGTCAAAGAGCTTGCCCGTCGTTGGCAAATCCTCTTGAAGTCTTCGATTATCGGCACGATCATCGGTATTCTTCCCGGAACCGGCGGAGCGATCGCCGCATTCATCTCATATGGTGAGGCAAAACGCAGCAGCACGGAACGGAAACAATTTGGATCTGGTGCCATCGATGGCATCATCGCACCAGAATCAGCCAACAACGCAGCCGTTGGAGGATCGTTCGTTCCACTGCTCTCTCTGGGTATCCCCGGCTCGGCGACCAGTGCAATCATCTTCGGTGCACTGACTGTCCATGGCATGGTTCCGGGCCCGAAGCTCTTCAACGAGCACACCGATGTCGTCTATGCCTTGATGTTGGGGTTGCTCCTGAGCGTCATCATCATGGTTGTGTTGGGGATGTCGGGAACTCGGTTGTTCACCAAGATCTTGAAGGTCAACGTAAAGTACATCATCCCGGCGGTAATCGCACTCTCGATCTTTGGTGCCTACAGTGCACGCAACAGTCTCTTCGACGTGCTTGTTGCAATCGTCTTTGGGGTCATCGGCCTCGTTTTCAAGCGAGCGAGGATTCCCGTGGCGCCTGCCGTCCTCGGCATGATCTTAGGGAGCATGACTGAACAGAATCTCCGTCAATCGATGGTGATCGCTTCGGCAAAGGGTCTGAATATTTTCGCCTATATTGTGTTCAGGCCGATATCCATTGTACTATTGGTCTTGATCGGACTCCTCATTATCGGCAATCTCAAGACGAATCTTCGTGGAGATGAGTAACGTGGAGGGCCGATACGGGGAAGCGGCCCTTTGGAGCCAGAGTCTGATGCAGGAGAGAGATGCAGCACGTACGCTTCGTATCCGATGACATCTACCATGAGATATTGGAAAATATCCGTGGCGGTCTTTGGAAGATTGGGGACAAGATTCCCTCTGAGAACAAGATAGCTAAAGAGTATTCCATCAGCAGAGTGAGTGTACGCGCTGCCATCCATAAGTTGCAGGCACAGGGAATCCTCATCACCAGACCGGGGATTGGATCCTTCATCGTCAAAGACTCCCAGGAGATTGACCAGGGATCGTTCAATGAAAAACTGCTCGACCTGAGCGCCGATGACTATCGTCACATGATCGAGCTACGGCGAGCCCTTGAGTTCACGAGCATCGAACTGCTGTGTGAGAACGGCAGCCAAGAGGATATCGACCGCCTCCGCTCTGCCTTGAGCGATCTGGAGGCTGCCAGCGATGCCAAGGGCTACGTCGATGCCGATTTCGACTTCCACTACTCGATCATCCTCGGGTCCCACAATCCCATCTTCAAGAATGTCTACGATTTGATCAAGGAACAAATCTATAAGTACTTCTACGAGCTGTCGGGCGAGAATCGTGACAACAACTGGGACAATGCCATCATCAACCATCAAAAGATTCTGAACGCCATCGAGGAGCGAGATGCAAAGAGAGCGATCAAGATCATCGAGGGCACGTTCGAGTTCAATCTGAATAGGCTGAGCAAATACTTCAAACAGTAGGGGTGATTGGAGCCGGATGAAAAATCGGCTCTTACCTGGTCAGAGGTCCTGCTTTCTATCGTCTAAGCGCTTGGCCGGCAATTACCTTAACGGGCCTCCTCTCCTTACTTTCTCGTATCCTTCACGACGACCACAATCATCCACATCCCAATTGTTCTTCAACTCGACCATTGTTCAACTTTCCACTATCGCTGACTGTGCAATCTTTGCTATAGAATTATCTGCCGGACAACAGACGCCACGCGCAAGGAGCGGTCCACCGCGAAGCTGATGGAACGGCTGAGCGAGTGTCGCGCCAAGCTGTTGGCCGACAAGCCGACGGGGAGGAACAAGAGCTACTACGAGCACTACTTCGATGTCCGGCGCACGCCCAAGCGCGGCCTTCGCGTCACCCTCAGGGAGAAGGCGGTCGACGAGTACATCAAAGGGCAAAGTGGCTTCTGGATCCTGTACACCAACGCCGAGAAGGACCCGGCGGAGGCGCTCCACCTCTACCGCAGGAGGAACGACATCGAACTGCTCTTCGACGACCTGAAGAACGCCAGCGACAGCCGCAGGCTACGGGTGCCCTCGGATGCGGTCATGCAGGGGCGCCTCTTCGTCAGCTTCCTCGCCCTGGTGGCGGTCACCCGCCTCAAGGGGATGGTCAAGGCCATCCTGGCCAAGGAGCGCCGCCATTGGAACTGGAAGGAGATCCTTATCAAGGTGAACACCTACTCGAGGACCCGCTACAAGGGCAGGTACAAGGACGTGTACAGCTGCCCTACCAAGGCGCAGCGGACGATCTTCGATCTGCCGTGCCGGGCGTCAAGTACCACTACAAGGACAAGGTCGTCAATGAGGACGAGACCGTCGATGTCGATGAGGATGAGGCGACCTAGTTATAAACGTACCGGGAAGTTGGGATACAAAAACACCTATTCTCATTACATTTCAGTAAAATATGGGGAAATTTGGTCAAATAATTCCTCAAAAATTCGATCATGGTAGCCATCATTGACAAATGATGGATTGCGGCAATAATCAGTTGCGATAATACCTCGTTTCTGCAGTATTCGTTTTTCATAGTAGATGATCATCTCGACATCCTGGCGAATATGATTGAGCATCGGCAGGAGTAAGTTTGAATGCGTCGCTAAAGAAGCAGAGCGATCGCCCGACTCGTATTCGCGATACATTTTCAGATAGAAATCGTACATAGAGCAGCCTGGCATCGCACCGACGGCTCCACGATCGAACGCCTCAATGAATTGATAGCCTGCATTGCCAACAAACACACTTATTTCATTCTTCGTCTCTTCGAGCAACCGGGTAATGTACATGCCCACAGGCTTGCATTCAATCTTATAATAGCTAATGTTCGGGACTTCTCTAAAAAGCCGCCCAAAGACTTCAGGGGCGATACCAACACCTGTTTGCTCCGGAGCATACTGGGTCATCACTGGAATCGACACCGCGTTGCCGACAGCCTTCATGTGCTCATACAGACTCGCAGCACCCGGCTTCAAGAAGAAGGGCGGTAAAAGCATCAGCATGTCGGCGCCTGCTTCCTCGTAGCGTTTGGCATATTTGACAGCTACCTCAGTAGCGTGGTGAGTGACAGAAATGATCGAATACCCATTGAGTCGTCGACACGTATCGACAGTCAACCGTACCAACCGATCACACTCACCCTGCGAAAGCTTGTAGTATTCACCGGCGATGCCAAAGAGGGTAACCGCTTGACACCCCCCTTTGATCAACGTTTCCACCAGATTTTCGAAACTACCATAATCAACCTCACCACTTGCGGTAAACGGGGTTGCGATAATCGGAGCCATTCCTTTCAGTCGGTTCATATACATTTTTCCTTTTCAGTAATATTTCTCATTCAACGCTTAGAGGAACGACAAGTCGCACCCTTCATTGGCTTGGAGCACATTGTCAATAAAATTGCGCACGAATCCCCGCTTGATGTCGGGATGATCCTTCATCGGAACATCGGCAAGCCGTAGCCTCATCTCTTCAGCAGAAATCTCCAACTCCAGCAAATTACTATCGATGTCAATGCGGATGGTATCTCCATCCCGTACCACCCCAAGCGGTCCACCTACGGCACTTTCCGGGGCACAATGGAGAATGACCGTTCCGAATGCTCCCCCAGACATCCTGCTATCGGTAATTCGCACAAAATCCCTGATTCCTTTTTTGTACAGTTTCGGAGGAATGGGCAGATAATTGCCGAATTCAGGCATTCCTGGCGCTCCCTTGGGTCCGTACCCACGCAATACGATGACCGTCTCTTCTGTCATATCGTTCTCATCGTCGAGCAGGTACCGCTCTGCCTCCTCAAGACTGTCAAAGACTTTTGCCGGACCCCGGTGCTTCAGCAGATGCTCACTGGCTGCACTCCGCTTGACCACCGCACCATCGGGAGCCAGGTTCCCCTTGAGGATTGAAATACCTCCGTGGGCTTGCAATGGTTCCTCAATCGAAGCGATGACATTGCGATTGTAGGAGTAGTCCGCATCCTTAAGGTTTTCCTTCAAGCTCGTACCGGTAACGGTCAAAACCGATGTGTTCAGCACTCCCTCAAGCTCCTTCATCAGTGCCTTCACGCCACCAGCATTGGCAAACTCGAATCCCACTGAGAACTGACCTGAAGGTTTGACGTTGACGAGCATCGGTGTGTCATTGCTGATTC
>JALOBD010000036.1 GCA_023228445.1 Sphaerochaeta sp.
TCGTTCATCCATGAGGGGATCTCCTACCAGCTCGGGTCCCATGGCTTTGCCCGCAAGAGTGAGTTTACCGTGGTCAGCTGTGACAGCACCCACGCCGTCCTCACCCTCCAGGCCAACGATCAAACCAAGGCAGTCTACCCCTTTGACTTTCGGCTGACGGTCTCCGTTGTGCTGGAGTGGGCTGGCCTGGCGGTGCGGTACGATGTTGAGAACCTCGACTCCCAAGTCATGTACTTCTCCATCGGTTCCCACCCGGCGTTCGCCCTACCGCTCGGCGGTGGATACTACGAGCACCACTTCCTTGAATTCGAATACCCTGAGCGGGATGAACGGTGGTTCTTTGGTGACGGATGCCTGCTTGACCACAGCGAATCGGCCTTTGATGCAGGACGCCTCATCAACCTGCGCGCCGATCTCTTCGACCGCGGCCCCCTGATCTTTCGCGATGTTGACTCTCGCGCGATTACGCTGCGCAGGTCCAGGGGACACGAGGCGATCACGATCCGTTACGATGCACCGAATGTGGCGATCTGGTCCAAGGCGGGCAGAGCACCGTTTGTCTGCATCGAACCCTGGTGGGGATTGCCCGATCCCTGCGGATTCTCGGGCACGCTGAGCGAGAAGCCGGGCATCATCTCCCTCTCAAGCCACGCGACCTTCACGACCCGCTACTCTCTGGAGGTGCGATGAACACCTCCATTGAGCCGAAGGATAGAGAGCGGTCCTCGAAGTTGGGAATCTATGAGAAGGCGTTCCCGACCAGCTTCGATTGGGAGGAGCGATTCAGCGCAGCCCGTCGCATCGGCTTTGACTTCATTGAATTCTCCATCGACCAATCTTCGGCGAGGATGGCACGGCTTGCATGGGATGAAGGTGCCAAACAAGGCTTCGTCAAGAGCGCGAAGGAGCAGCAGATCAGCGTCCCGACACTCTGTTTGAGTGGATTGCGCTCCTACCCGTTGGGCAGCAGTGATGATCGGGTACGGGAGGAGGGATTGGCGTTGGTGGAACGGGCCATTCACCTTGCCGCCTCGTTGGGGATATCAATCGTCCAGTTGGCCGGGTATGACGTGTACGGGGAGCCGAGCACCCCGGAAAGCCGGAGGCGCTTCAAAGAGCAGCTTGGCCGTGCGTTGAAGACAGCACGGAAGTACTCCACGGTCCTGGCGATTGAGAACATGGAGACATCGGCAACCGATTCACTGGCAAAGGTGATGGAGTATATCCGGTATTGGGACGATCCCTTGTTGCAGGCGTACGTGGACGTGGGCAACTTGATCGCGATGGGCCACGACCTTGCTGAACAGCTTGCATTGGCACAGGGGAAGATCGCCGCATTCCACATCAAGGATGTCTTGCCGGGCATCTGCCGGGATGTCCCGTTCAAGGCGGGGATCGTCGATTTCGACCACGTCTTCTCTACAATCAAGGAGACCGGATTTGCCGGGCTCTTCGTCGTCGAGATGTGGGCCGCCTCCTCAATGGACGCAGACCCGGTGGCAGAGGTTGAGAAGGCGTACCGCTTCATCGCGGGAAAGCTGAACCAGTTCGGGTTTTCTGTCTGACTCCGGCTGGAGGCTTGCATCAGAGAGAGGCACCTGCGATCGCAGGTGCCCGATTAGTATTCGCCCTCAGCTCTTAGAAGCCACAGATGTCCTGAGCCAACCCATAGAGGCAAAGCTCAGAGACGCACGCACCCTTTGAGAGTGCACAGATACAGTAGACCGCATCGGCGAAGTGCTCAGGCCTGACTGCCAACTCCTCATCCCACTCAAACTTGCTCAGACCGTCGGCCTTCTGGAACCCGGTGTTCGATCCTCCGGGAACGAGGGTGGTCACTGCAACGCCAAAGGGGCGGACCTCGGTATAGAGGCAGCGGGAGAACTCCCTGATGCCCGCCTTGGCGGCTGAGTACACCGAGTACCCCGGCCATGAGCGACGGTCGCAGACGCTCGAGACGTTGATGATCTTTCCCCCACGCTGCTCTTTGAAGTGCGTCATGAAGGTCCGGCAGCTCATGATGGTGCTGGTGAGGTTCAAGTCGATGATCTTGCGGTTCGTCTCGTCATCAAGCTCCTCGACCATCGCCCACTTGACCGCTCCACCGGCAAAGTTGATCAGGAAATCCACTGTGCCGAAGTTCTTCAAGGCGGTCTCCAGCGCCCAGGTGAAGGTGGCGAGTTTGGTGACATCGCCTGCAAGCGAGGCGACCTGAGAGCCGGCATCCGTGCAGACCTTCACCGTGGCATCGAGGGCCTCTTTGTCGATATCGATCAGCACGAGGTTGCACTGATCCTTTGCGGCAAAGAGTTCAGCGGTCGCTTTGCCGAATCCCGATCCGACGCCGGTGATGACGGCAGTCTTGTTCTTCAATGATTCCATGGATGTCTCCTCCTTTCAACGGTATCCAATAATCGATCTCAATGCCCCGGTGCCATCTGTCCATAATCCTTGAACGAGTCTGCAGCCACCAATACGTCGGCGGCATCCATCTCGTCAACCGGATGGATGGCGCTGGCGATCAAGTAGGTTTTCGCTGCGTCCTCAAGGTAGACGGCGGCATAGAGGGCATCCTTGAGGGTGGGGCCGACGGTGATGACGCCGTGTTGTTTCAGGATGACGGCGCGCTTTCCTCCCAAGTGCTGTACCGCGGCCACTCCCATGTCGAGGCTTGCCGAAGAGCTGAACGGTGCAACGTTCACTGCGCCAAGGGTTGCATTGACCAAGGTCGTGACCACTGCCGGCAGGGTATCTGCTATGAGCCCCACTGCAGTGGCAAAGACCTGGTGGGTGTGGATGACCGCGTTGACATCCTCGATCTCATTGAGGATGTGGAGAATCGCCGGTGAATCCACTGAGGGGCGTCTGCTCCCCTCGATGATGCGGCCAGTGAGATCCATGACGATGATGTCATCCTCACAGAGATCCTGGTACATCATCCCCGATGGGGTCACCAGGACATGGTCGCCGATCCTGAGGCTCACGTTGCCCCCGCTCAAGCTGATCAACCGATAGTCATGAAGCTTGATCCCAGCCTCTATGATCTCTCTCTTTTGTGCTTCGTACATCCGAAACTCCTTGGGGCATTTCTGCGCTGTCTTAAACGTAACATATGCTATAACAGATGTCAATAAATGGTTTCAATATTTCTCCCGTTCGCTCGAATGCATGATTACCGGGCAGGAAAAATTTGACAAATGTTAGAGCAGATGTTAGACTCGACACCAAACACGGAGAAGGACCGGCGTATGTGTGCACTCTTTCTTGGTATCGACAATGGGGGAACGAACATCAAGGCATCACTCTACGATGCTGGTGGCAATGAGTTGGCTAGTGCCGGGACCACGTCAGATACCCGGATCGAGATACCTGGATTCATCGAGCAGGACATGGAGGCGCTGTGGCAGAAGAACTGCCAGGTGATCAAGGCGGTGATCGCCTCTGCCAATATCCCGGCTTCCTCCATCAAGGGGATTGCCGTAACCGGGCACGGCAACGGCCTCTACGCCATCGATGGTGAGGGCAACCCCATTGGAAACGGGATCCTCTCTGCCGACTCGCGATCAAATGCCATCGTTGATGGGTACTATGCGAGCGGGGTAGCCGGGAGCATCTCGGCGATCAGCTGTCAGGACGTGTGGGCGGGACAGCCGCCGGCCATCCTCACCTGGCTGAAGAGGCACGACCGGCGCCGATATGACGCCATCGCCTGGATTCTCATGTGCAAGGACTACATCCGCTATCGGCTTACCGGCGAGGTGTGGGCCGAACGCACCGATTACTCGGGGACCAACTTCATCGACCCCCACACGGGAGATTACGACGATCGTCTTTTGGACTTGTTCGACCTGAGCGACTGCAAGGACAAACTGCCGCCCATCAAAGCCTCCACCGACCTCTGTGGCCGGGTCAGTCGCCACGCATCCCGCGCCTCCGGCCTCAAGGAAGGCACTGCGGTGTTCGGCGGGATGTTCGACATCGATGCCAATGCCATCGGCATGGGAATCGTAGCCGAGCACCTTGACTGCATCATTGCCGGGACGTGGAGCATCAACCAGTGCATCACTGAGAAGGCTCCTGGAGCCGGCTCTCCATACCGGTGCACCAACTACTGCATGCCGGGCCATTGGTTGATCACCGAGAGCAGTCCGACCTCGGCGAGCAACCTCGATTGGTTCATCCGCCAGCTGCTCAAGGGCGCCCCGGCAGATGGTTCTCCCTATCCATACTGCGACCAGTTGGTCGCCACCGTCGATCCACAGGAAAGCGATGTGCTCTTCCTGCCGTTCCTCTATGGCAGCAATGTCACGCGCAGTGCATCGGCTGCATTCCTTGGTTTGAGTGGCTGGCACTCGAGTGCCCATGTGATTGCCGCCCTCTACGAAGGGGTGGTCTTCTCCCATCGGATGCACCTCGATCGACTGCGGCGAGACTACCCCAGAGTCGACCACACCCGCCTCTCGGGCGGGGCAGCACGGTCATCGGTCTGGGTACAGCTCTTTGCCGATATCCTGGCTCGACCGATCGAGCTCTTGGAGCATGAGGAGGTCGGCACCCTCGGTGCCGCCATGGCCGCTGCCGTTGGGTCGGGGCAGTTCAGCAACTTTGAGCAAGCCTCGGCCAAGATGGTGCGGGTGCGCCGGACAATTCAGCCACAAATGGGCTTGACCGGGGTATTCGAAAAGAAATATGCTCATTATTGCAGGGCTGTAGAGACTTTACAGGCAATCTGGGAACCTCAGGCCACCGGTGGGCCTGCCGGGTGATTTGATTCTTGCGAAGGTGTGTACCTGCAGGACGTTCAACTATGGGTCGCCGGCGGATATCTGGCGACCTGACTTCGGAGGATAATGTGGCGCGCTACGAAACAGCCTTGGTGGTGATTGTATCGAAATTGTACTATCTCAGTCAGCTCAAGCAGGAGGAGATTGCCTCCCGGTTGAAGATTTCCAGAGCGTTGGTCTCCCTGATCCTCAATGAAGCCAAACGGATGGGAATCATCGAGTTCAAGATCAATGACCCGCAGGAGGAGAACAAGGTCGTCGCAGGCCAACTGGCGCAGTTCTTCCCCGACATCTCCTTCGTCGTTGTCCCCACGGCCTCCAAGGATGAGGAGGTGCTGCGCGAATTCGTTGTCAGTCGGGCCGTTGAAGTGATAAACGACCAGCTCATTAACCAGGAGATCATCGGCATCTCGTGGGGGCGGACGTGCTACTCCATCATGAGCTCTTTCACGGCACGGAGGATGAGCCCGCTCAGCCAGATTGTTCCGATGGTGGGGGGCAGCAACAAGAATCTGCCACGCTTCCAGCTCAACGAGCTGGTTCGCAACTTTGCCGCATCGATGAATGCCCAGCCCCACTTCATCCACGCCCCGGCGCTGCCGTACAGCCAGGAGGATTTTGACCTCTTCATGCAGAGCAGCTCGATGAAGCAGATCTGCCAGCTGTGGAAGAACATCAACGTGGCCATCCTCTCCGTCGGTCCTCCCCCGATCACCGAGGAGTTTGATGGCAGTCCGGTGGCAGAGCCGTTCTCCGAGCGGTGGGTCGGGGCCGACAAGCAACTCTCGCTTCCGGTGGGAAACCTCAGCGCCCGATACTTCGATATCGAGGGGCACTACGTTGAGAACGACATCCAACGACGGATCATCGGCATCCCATTTGAGTATATGAAGCGAATCCCGAAGGTCATTGCCATCGCGGCGGGCATGGAGCGGGTGCACTCGGTGGTCGGGGCCCTGCGTACCGGGATCGTCAAGACCTTGGTCATTGACGAGCTGACGGCGACCGCTGTGGTGGAATTGCTCGAAAAGGGAAGGACATACGATCTTCACGAGGATGTGCGACGGATGTACGGCATCATGTAAAGGAAGGGCGATCTTTCAAGCCAGTCGTTGTATCAGCGGCTGGTTTTTTTATGCATGTGATGTTTGTACAAGAAGATAGAACCACTGGACCGTCGGTTTTCCCTGAAGCGGGAGCCTGGGGAAACCTCAAAAAAAACACCCGTAAAATTATTTATAATTATTTCTTGACATCTGTTATGTCAAATGTTACGATTCACAAAGGATGAATAATCAGGAGGTACCTATGAAAAAAAGGACGTTGGTACGTATCGCTGCAGTAGCGATGATGGTCTTGATCGCCCTTCCGATCTTTTGCGCCGGAGTAAAAGAAGCTGCGAAGGATGAGGTGCAGGTCACCTTTATGGTCCACGACTTGGGAAACCCCTTCTGGGCTACCCAGGCCAAGGGGGCTGCTGAGAAGGCCAAGGAGCTGGGAGTGAAACTGACGGTCATCGACCTGCAGGTTGATGCCGCCAAGGAGGTAAGCACATGGGAGAACCTGATCACGGCGAAAGTCGATGGGATCATGATCTCATGTGTCGATGAGGAAGCGAGCAAAGCGTACTGCAAGAAGGCCCAGGATGCAGGCATCAAGGTCATGGCGACAGTTCACCCGCTTCCCGGTGCTGATGGTTCGTTGGCAAACGATGAGTACAACTACGGGTTCTTGGCCGGCGAGGTCGCCGGACGGTTCATCAAGGAGAAGCTGGGCGGTAGAGCCGAGTTCGCCCTCTTGGCGAATGATGCCACTCCCTTCGTCATCCCGAGGACCGACGGGATCCGTGATGGGATCCTCTCCCAGGCACCCAATGCCGTACTGGTCGCTCGCCAAGATGCGTTCCAGACGGATACCGGTCTTGCCGTAACCGAATCGTTGTTGCAGGCCCACCCGAATCTGGCAGTCGTCGGCTGTCTGAATGACGATGGTGCACTTGGGGCATACGAGGCGATGAAGGCTGCCGGGAAGAATCCCGACATGATTTGCATCACCGGAACCGATGGCATCACCCAAGCCTTGGAGTTGATCAAGGCGAATTCGATGCTCAGGGCGTCTGTCAGCATGGCACCACTGGAGAGTGGGAGGACCGAGATGGAAATCTTGTACAATCTGATCAAGGGCCTTCCGACTGAGGCACATCAGAAGATTCCCAACGAAGTCATCACCGTTGCCAATGTGGACAAGTATCTCTAGAGGTAGCACTGGATGACATCTCCTTCCGTCCTCTTCAATGGTGGGGGACGGGAGGGGAGCCTTTTGAGGAGCGTAGGCTGATGGGCGATGAGAAGTGTATGGTCTCAACGAGACAAATCGTCAAACAATACCCCGGGGTCCTTGCACTCGACCATGTTGACATTGACATCCACCGAGGCGAGATCCATGCCATCTGTGGTGAGAATGGGGCGGGTAAATCGACCTTCATCAAAATCCTTACCGGAGCGATCCAGGCGGACTCGGGTTGCATTGAGATCGATGGGGTGACCCACACCGGTTTTACGCCAAATGAAGCACTCACTCGCCTCGGGATCTCCGCCATCTACCAGGAGTTCAACCTGATCCCGGCGCTGAGCATCGCCGAGAACCTCTTCCTCGGTGATGAGATGCTCAATCGGGGCTTTGTCGACCACAAGGCAATGAACAAGGTCGCCAGGAAGATCCTCACATCGCTCGACGTTGACCTGGACCCTCGACTGCCGGTTGCGCGACTGGCCGTCGCCTACCAGCAGATCGTCGAGATCGCCAAGGCGACGCGACACAACGCCCGGCTGCTCATCATGGACGAGCCGACTGCTCCGCTGACGATCCATGAGGTGCAGACGTTGTTCTCGCTGGTGAGAAAGCTCAAGGAGCAGGGGATGACGATCATCTACATCTCCCATCGTCTCCAGGAGATCTTTGAATTGGCCGACCGGGTGACGGTGTTGCGTGATGGCAAGAAGATCGCCACCCTCGTCACGCGTGAGACCACCAAGGATGAGCTGATCCACCTGATGGTCAACAGAAAGCTTGACGAGACCTATCCCAAGCGGAGCCATCAAACAGGTGAGACGATCCTGGAGGTGAGGAACCTCTCCACCAGCTCCTTGTTGAGGGATATCAGCTTCACCTTGGCAAGCGGCGAAATCCTCGGGTTCGGGGGGTTGGTCGGGGCGGGGAGGACCGAGTTGGCACGGGCGATCTATGGGGCAGACCCACGTTCGTCGGGTGAAGTCCTCGTCCACAAAAAGGCGGTATCCATCCGCCACCCCCGCGATGCTGTGGCGTTGCGGATCGGCCTGATCCCGGAGGATCGCAAACAACAGGGCATCATCAGTGAATTGTCGATCAAGGAGAACATCTCCTACAGCTCATTTGACAAGGTGCTGCGCGGTGGGCTGATCAGCATGAAGCGGATGCAACACGTTGCCCAGCGCATCATAACACTGCTGCGCATAGCGACCCCTGACGCTGAGAAGCGGGTCAAGGAGTTGTCGGGAGGCAATCAGCAGAAGGTGATCATCGCCCGCTGGCTGGCCGCCGATTGCGACCTGTTGATCTTCGATGAACCGACCAGGGGCATCGATGTCGGGGCGAAGAAGGAGATGTATGAGCATATCAATGATCTTGCCATGCAGGGGAAGGGAATCATCATCATCTCATCGGACATGCAGGAGCTGTTGGGGATGAGCGATCGGATCATCGTCATGCATGAAGGAGTGGTCACCGGAGTCCTCTGTGGGGAGGAAGCGACCCAGGACAAAGTGTTGCGTCTGGCGAGCGGGGAGTAGCAATGAAAGCACTGAAGTCGATGAACATCAAACGATATGCAATTTTCGGCGTGTTGGTCCTCCTGGTGATCTTCTTCTCCATGGTCACCAATACCTTTCTGACCACGAGCAATCTGCTCAACATCTCACGCCAGGTCTCGATGCTCGGCATCTCGGCGGTGGGCATGACGTGCGTCATCCTGACATCGGGAATCGACCTCTCCGTCGGCTCGGTGATGGCGATTGTCAACATCATCGGCGCCAGGCTGATGACTGAATTCGGCCTGCCGATTCTTCCCGCTGCCGTGATCACCCTCTTCATCTCCGCCCTCGTGGGACTTTTGAACGGTGTGATGATCTCCTATGTCGGCGTTCCCGCCTTCATCGTGACACTGGCGACGATGATCTCCTTGCGGGGTCTGGCATACGTGCTCTGCGGGGGGATGCCGGTGTGGGGAATGCCCGATGCGTTCAGGACGTTGGGCCAAGGGTATATCGGGCCGATTCCGGTGCCGGTGGTCATCATGTTGATCGTCTTTGCACTCGGGTGGGTCTTCCTCAACCGGACACGCACCGGGCGGTACATCTACGGCCTTGGCGGGAACCAGGAGGCGGTGCGCCTTGCCGGCATCAAGACCACACGGGTTGGGGCGACCGCCTATATCATCTCGAGCCTGCTCACCGGGCTTGCCGGCCTGATCATGCTCAGCAGGATCAATACCGGCCAACCGAAGATCGGCACCGCCTTTGAGATGGATGTCATCACCGCGGTGGTCTTGGGTGGAGTGAGCATGCGCGGCGGCAGTGGCTCGATCCTGGGTGTCCTCGTCGGGGTGTTCATCACCGGAATCCTCTCCAACGGGATGATCTTGCTCAATATCAGCGAATACTACCAGCAGATTGCCAAGGGTCTGGTGCTCTTGTTCGCCGTGACCTTCGACACCGTCGCAAACTTGAGGAAGGCATGAATGGAATCAATGAGACAGAAGCCCATTGTGATAGGACCGGGCACAGCAATGAACTGGGGTGCCATTACAATCAATTCACACTGGCTTTGTTTCTGATTAGCGATATACTGGGGGGTAAGATCGTTGATTTTACTCCAGTGGATGCTGCCCCTTCCGGGACAGCTGAAAAAACAACGTGGAGGATTTATATGAAAGGGAAGAGAGCAATTGCACTGCTGTGCATCCTGCTACTGGTTGTGGGAGGTTCCCTGCTCTTTGCGGGAGGGGCCAAGGAAGCGAAGGTAAAGCAACCGACGTTCGTCATGGTACCCAAATTGGTACACCCGTTCTATGAGCCGTGTATCGAAGGGTTCAAGGACGCCGGGGCCAAGTATGGTGTGAAGGTTGAGGTCGAGAGCCCGCCCAAACTGGATATCGCGCTCCAGGTGAAGGTCATCGAGGACCTCATCGCACGAGGCGTTGATGGAATAGCAATTTCAGCGGTGGACAACAAGGGTCTGAAGGCGGTCATCGACGAAGCCCTCGCTGCCGGGATCAAGGTCATCTGCTTTGACGCGGATGCCCCGGACACCAACCGAGCCACCTACGTCGGGACGAACAATACCGAGGCGGGCGTCACTGCTGCCAAATTCCTCTTCGACCTGATGGGAGGCAAGGGCAATATGGCCATCATCCAAGGTGGATTGACCCCGAACCTCAACGAGCGCCAAGAGGGAATCCGCAACGCGGCGAAGAACTCGGGTGTCGAGATCATCGCCTTCGAGGACTACCAAGCGGACTTCGCCCTTGGGATCAACAAGACCGAGGCGCTGCTGGAGACCTATCCGAACCTTGATGCCATCTTCGGTGTCGAGGCGTATGGCGCCCCTGTGGCAGCCACGGTGCTCAAGGAGCAGGGCAGGGTGGGGCAGATCATCGTCGGAGGCTTCGACGACCTGGCTGAGACGATCACGGGAATCCGGGATGGTTCGGTTCAGTTCTGTCTTGTACAGAAAGCGTACAAGATGGGGTGGATGTCCGTCGAGATTCTCCAGGATCTCATGCAGGGCAAGTCGGTGGCACCGGTCATTGACACTGGTGTCATCATCGTGACGAAGGACAACGTCGACTCCTACATGGAAGAGGTCAAGGCGGAGTTCCTGTAATACCCAAACAAGGATGCCGGGCAATGTTGCCCGGCAATCCTGAAGGATTGAGTATGGCTATCGAGACCGAAGTGGGTGTTCCCATTGAGAAGAGACGACCCCTGAGAGTGAGAGAGACGTTGGTGGGCGTGCTGAAGATGCGCGAATCGGCGATCTTCCTGGCTCTGTTGGGCATCATGATCGTGATCACCATCGTAGCGCCGAACTTTGCGACGTCGGGGAACATCTATCGCGTTTCACGTCAGATCTCCTTTGTCGCCATCGCCTCGCTGGGCGTATTCACCGTGATTCTCACCGGGGGCATCGATCTGTCACTCGGCTCCATCATCGGTATCAGCGGGGTGATCAGCGGCCTATGCATGGAGGCGGGGGTACACTACCTGCTCTCCATAGGGATCGGGTTGGTCACCGGATGCCTGGTCGGCGCAATCAACGGGCTGTTGGTCTCATATGTCGGCATTACCCCGTTCATCGTGACGCTCGGGATGCTGAGCATGGCCCGGGGGAGCATCTGGATCATCACCAAGGGGTGGCCCGTTGAAAACATCGATGAACGGATCCTCGTGCTGAGCCAAGGAGATATTCTGGGCATCCCGGTTCCGGTCATCATCATGCTCTTCATCTCGATCATCGTGCACTTTGTCATGCGATCCACCGTATTCGGCCGCCGTGTCTATGCCATCGGCGGCAACGAGGAAGCGACGAGACTGAGCGGCATCGATGTGAAGAAGATCAAGTGCATCGTCTACGCCATCAGCGGCCTGATGGCAGCCATCACCGGTATCATGCTGGTGGCACGGTTCAACTCCGCCCAGACCTCGAGCGGGGATGGCTGGGAACTCGATGCCATCGCAGCGGCGGTCATCGGTGGGGCATCGCTGCAGGGTGGGGCCGGCAGTGTGATCGGTGTGCTCATCGGTGCGGCGATCATGGGGGTGATCCGCAACGGCCTCGTGTTGATGAAGATTTCAGCCTACTGGCAAACCGCCATCATGGGCTTGATCATCGTGCTGGCGGCGGTCATCGACCGCATCAAGAACAGATAGGTGGGCAGCGGTGGAATACCTGGTTGAAATGCGTCAGATCTCCAAACAATTCCCCGGTGTCAGGGCGCTTCGGGATGTGGACTTCAGCATCCGCGAGGGGGAGATCGTATGCTTGTTGGGGGAGAATGGGGCAGGAAAATCCACGTTGATGAAGATTCTCACCGGTGTCTACAAACAGGACTGTGGAACAATCTACTACCGCGGCCAAGAGCTGGTGCTCAACAACCCCAAGGATGCGTATGAACGAGGCATCAACATCATCTTCCAGGAGTTCAACCTCTGCCCAAACCTCTCGGCGATGGAGAATCTCTTCCTTGGCAATGAGAACCGTACCAAGCGAGGGCTCTTCTCCTACACCAAGACGCGCAAACGGGCGCAACAGCTCTTTGAGATGCTCGATATCGACATCGACTGCGATGCAAAGGTCTCCCAGTTGAATGTCGCCCGACAGCAGATGGTGGAGATCGCCAAAGCCCTTGCCTACGATACGAAGCTGCTCATCATGGATGAGCCGACCTCGGCGTTGACCGACAAGGAGATCACCACACTGCTCGCCATCATGCGCACCCTCAAGAGACGGGGGGTTGCAATCATCTTCATCAGCCATAAGCTGGAGGAGGTCCTCCAGATCAGCGACCGGATCGTGGTGTTGCGTGACGGGGAGAACTGTGGGGATGTGGAGACTGCACAGGCGACGAAGAACCATCTGGTCTCCTTGATGGTCGGGCGTGCGGTCACCAATGGCAGCGCAAAACGAACAACTATCCCATCACAGGAGACGTTGCTGGAGGCGGAGGGAATTTGTGGAGGGAGGATCCAGGATGCCTCATTCTCCATCAAAAAAGGGGAGATCCTCGGCTTCGCCGGGTTGGTCGGCTCGGGGCGTTCTGCCCTTGCCCGCCTGATCATCGGGGCTGAGAAGCGGAGCGCCGGTACCATAACACTCAACGGGAGCAGCGTGGTGATCCGCCACCCCAAGGATTCGATTGCAGCCGGCATCGCCTACCTTCCTGACGACCGCAAGAACATGGGCTTGGTGCTGCCGATGACGGTGCGCGAGAACACCACCATGTGTATCCATGAGAAGATCAGGCGGCTGCTGGGAATCATCAGCAGCAAAGAGGAGCACCTGGTCGTGAATCGATACATTGATGAGCTGGATATCAGGGTGTACTCGAGCGAACAGAAGGTGAGCACGCTCAGCGGGGGCAACCAGCAGAAAATCGTCATCGCCAAGTCGCTTGCCGTAACCCCAAAACTCTTGATCCTCTGCGAGCCCACCCGTGGTATCGACGTGGGAGCGAAGGCGGAGGTCCACAACATCATCTTCCAGCTGGCCGACCAGGGGATCAGCATCATCGTCATCTCTTCCGAGCTCCAGGAGATCTTCAACCTGAGCGACCGCATCATTGTGATGCACGAAGGGGTGATCACCGCCAACCTTCCCCGCCATGAGGCCACCCAGGAGGTGGTGATGCGCGCTGCGATCGGAACAGCCTCATAATCTTGGCACTTTCCAGGAGCTTTCCACCCGATAGGATGCATCAGACGAGCTGAATTGGCCGAATGGCCGGTTTCACCGTGTCTGTTCATTGACGGTACGTGGGAAAAACACTATATATGAATATGTGCACACATGAGCATATATAGGTTGTGTTGGAGAGCCTTCCACTGACCTGCCGCCCTTCTTCTCACGGCGATCATCACCACGCTCTCCCTCGCGACAAAAGAAGGGAACGCAATGAGTACGATCAATACCAATGAATATGAAGCGGCCATGGACCTCAAACCCAGGACCATCACCGACGAGCAAGCCTCCATTTTTGAGGGGTACGTCTCGCAGATCTTCGCTGCCATGGGCATGGACATGGATACCCAGTCCACCAAGGAGACGCCAAAGCGTTTCATCAAAGCGCTCTTTGAAGCGACCGACGGGTATGACGGGGACCCAAACCTTATCAAGACTTTCGAGGCTGAGTGTCATGCTCCCAGCGGCTGTCCGCTGTCTCAGATCATCCAGGGCCCGATCCCCTTCCATTCGCTGTGTGAACACCACGTGTTGCCCTTCTATGGAAACGTCTACATCGGCTACATCGCAAAGAGCAACATCATCGGCCTCTCCAAGCTCACCCGTTTGGTGAACCTCTTCTCCCGCCGCTTCGGTGTCCAAGAGCGAATCGGCGTGCAGATCGCCGACCTCTTGGAGGAGAGTACCCACCCGGAGGGCATCGCCGTCTACATCGAAGCCCACCACATGTGCATGGAGATGCGCGGGGTGCGCGAGCGCGAGCCGCTGACACGCACCACCGTATGGCGGGGCAGTTATGCACATGACCCATCGCTGAGAGCAGAGTTTCTCACCTTCTGTGGGGTACAAAGCCATGAAAGAGGTTGAGTACACCCTCATCACCGGTGCAGCCAAGCGGGTGGGGCGGGCCATTGCCCTCCACTTGGCCGAACATGGGCATGATATCGCTGTCCACTACCACCACTCGCTCGGTGATGCAGAGACGTTGAAAGGGGAGATCGAAGCCCTCGGCCGCAAGGCCCTCCTCGTGCAGGCCGACCTTGGCCAGAGTGAGGAGGCGGGCACAATCATCACGTCCATCCTCGAGGTCGGGAGGGTCAGGGCGGTGGTCAACAACGCTTCGATCTTCGAGCAATTCGATCTACGGACGACCACAGTGGACGCGTGGCAACGCCACCTGGCGGTGAACCTCACCGCACCCTTGCTCATCTCGCAAGCCTATGCAGAGACCGGGACAGGCGGCAGGATTGTCAACCTGCTCGACTGGCGCGTGGCGCGCAGCGACCCAAACCACCTGCCCTATGCGGTGAGTAAGGCCGCGCTCGAGGCGCTGACGCGCAACCTGGCAGTAGCCCTTGCCCCCGCCTTTCAAGTAAACGGTCTTGCCCTCGGTGCGGTGTTGCCGCCCTCGGATGGGCGGGATGTCGCCCATCTCCTCAAGGATGTACCGTCACACCGGTGGGCCGACCTCTCTGAAGTGGGGGAAGCGGTGCGATTTTTACTCGATGGACCGGCGTACATCACCGGTGAGGTGATCACCATCGATGGCGGGCGCCATCTGGTGTAGGAGGAGGCGATGGATACGATCATCATCAAGGATTTGACGGCTCGGGGGATCATCGGCCTCAATGACTGGGAGCGGACTGTCGAGCAGGAGATTGTGATGAACATCACCCTCTTTGGGGACCTCTCCAAGGCTGCCGCGAGCGACAGCCTTGAAGGGTCTGTCAACTACCGCACCATCGCCAAGGCCCTCCTGGCCCATGCACAGAGCGCCAAGCGCTTCACCGTAGAGGCACTGGCCGAGGACCTGGCCGCCATCTGCCTCAGCGAGGAGGGGGTGGAGCGGGTGATCGTGCGGGTGGAGAAGCCCGGGGCGCTGCGCTTCTCATCCTCGGTAGGTGTAGAGATTGACCGTGCCAAAGGCGGCCGGTCATGAACACAGCCCTGCTGTTGCTCGGCTCGAACATCGAGGCTGAGCAGAACATCACCAACGCACTCGATATGCTCAAGAGAGAGCTTACCGTGACCAGGGTCTCATCGGTGTGGGAGAGCGAGGCGGTGGGATCTCTCGGTCCTCCCTACCTCAATGTGGCCCTACTCATACAAACCGAATTGGAGCGGGATGGGCTTAAAGCCGCCATCCTCGCTCCCGTGGAGGCAGCGCTTGGAAGGGTCAGGGGCAAAGACAAGTTTGCAGACCGCACCATCGACATCGACGTCATCGTCTTCGATGGGAAGATCGTCGACGATGAGCTCTTTGCCCACGCCCACATCGCGCTTGCGACCGCCGAGCTCCTTCCCGACCTTACCAATGAATATGGCAACACCATAGCCCAAGCGGCTTCGGTGTTGGAGAGAACAACAACGATCACGCGAAGGGTGGATCTCTTCGCTCTGACAGGAGGCAAGGATATGCAAACCCGTCTCGATTATGGAACGACCGCACCGGATGCGATCTCGATCTTCAGCAAGCTGGAGGGGTATATCATCAAGAGTGGACTGGACCGCTCGCTCTTGGAACTGGTCAAGCTTCGTTCAAGCCAAATCAACGGCTGTGCGTTCTGCATCGACATGCACACCAAGGACGCCCGTGCCCGCGGTGAGAGCGAGCAGCGCCTCTACGGACTCAATGCCTGGCGAGAGGCACCGTACTACAGCGATGTGGAGCGCGCCGTGCTGGCGTGGACCGAAGCGGTGACCAATATCAGCGCCCACCAGGTGAGCGACGATCTTTACGATGAGATGCGCAAGCACTTTAGCGAGAAGCAACTCGTCGACCTGACCTGGGCGGTGGTGGCGATCAACGGATGGAACCGGATGGCGATCAGCTTCCACACCCCGGCAGGCAGCTACATGCC
>JALOBD010000037.1 GCA_023228445.1 Sphaerochaeta sp.
AAACCACCTTATCATTGCCATGCAATAATCGGTTTGGCTCTGTGTGCACACCACGGCCCTGCCTTAGGCGCACCTTTAGCACTATATGCGAAAGCATTTTTTATGTCAAGCAAATGCTGTGCATTAGTGAAATAAAAGCCGGCCTCGGAAAGCCGGCTCTACAGGTCACTACCAGCGGAAGTGGCTGAAGGCCTTGTTGGCCTCTGCCATCCGGTGGGTATCCTCCTTCTTCTTGAAGGCGGCTCCGGTGTTCTGGAAGGCGTCGAGCAGCTCCGCTCCGAGCTTCTCAGCCATCGATCGGCCGTTGCGTGCCCTGGCAGCTGCGATGATCCAGCGCATGGCCAACGCCTCACGGCGGTTGTCGCGCACCTCGACGGGAACCTGGTAGGTAGCCCCTCCGACGCGGCGGCTCTTGACTTCGACGACCGGCTTGACGTTGTCCAAGGCTTTGGTGAAGACGTCGAGCGGTTGCTCTCCAGCCTTCTGTCCGGCGTTCTCCATCGCCTCATACATGATGCGGGTGGAGATCGACTTCTTGCCATCGATCATCATGCGGCAGATGAACTTCTCGACAACGGTACTTCCATAGCGGGGATCGGGCAGGACTTCCCTGACGGGTGCACTTGCTCTTCTTGACATATGCTCTCTCCTGTCCTATCAAGCCTTGGGTCGCTTGGCACCGTACTTGGAACGGCTTCTCTTGCGATCTGCGACACCAAGGGTATCCTTGGCACCACGAACAATGTGGTAGCGTACACCGGGCAGGTCCTTGACCCTCCCACCACGAAGCAGGACGACCGAGTGCTCCTGCAGGTTGTGCCCGATGCCGGGGATGTAGGCGGTCACTTCAATCCCATTGGAGAGGCGCACACGGGCGACCTTCCTGAGAGCGGAGTTCGGTTTCTTGGGGGTGACGGTCATGACCCTGGTGCAGACACCACGCTTCTGGGGACACCCGTCAAGGGCAGGGGACTTGGTCTTGTGGACCACCTGCTTCCGGCCCTTCCTGATCAGCTGATTAATAGTAGGCATCGATTCGATACACTCCCTTTTTAGTCGTTGATCCTCCATCTCTCACACTGACGGGGATCTGCGCCGCCGGAGGGCGGCGCGTCATATTATACATCCGTACCCAGCATGGACGATCCTGACCCTCAATCTTCATCAAAGTCGTCAGAGTCATCACCTACGGATCTCATTTCCGCAATATCCTCATAGTCCAGCTCGTCATCATCGATCAGCTCCTGGCGGCGGCGCTCCTTGACGGCATCTACCTTCTGTTGCAATGCCAAGAGCTCCTCGTCCTTGAGCTTGATGTCACGATACTTGCGCATTCCGGTCCCCGCAGGGATCAGGTGGCCGATGATGACGTTCTCTTTCAGACCACGTAGCTCATCCTTACTACCAGCAATGGCAGCGTTTGTCAAGACCTTTGTGGTCTCCTGGAAGCTCGCGGCACTGATGAAACTGTCGATCGACAAGCTCGCCCGGGTGATGCCCAACAGCAGCGGTCGTGCCACCGCCGGCTCACCACCTTCGGCGATGACCCGCTCGTTCTCCTCGAAGAAGCGGTACTTGTCGACCTGCTGGCCGTGGATCAGGTTGGTATCGCCGACGTGGACGATCTCGACCTTGCGCAGCATCTGGCGCACGATGATGCCCAGGTGCTTGTCGTTGATCTGCACCCCCTGCATCCGATAGACCTCCTGCACCTCATCGACGAGGAAGGACTGCAGTGCGTTCTCCCCGAGGATGTCCAGGATGTCGTGCGGATCGGTGGAGCCGTCACACAGCGCTTCGGCCGCCTCAACGGAGTCTCCGTCCCGTACCAGGAGGTTCTTGCCCATCGAGATCATGTGCTTGTACTCATGGCCGTAGGGATCGTTGACGATGATGGTACGCTTGCCCTTGACAATCGGGCCGAAGCTGACCAGGCCGGAGACCTGGGCCAACACCGCGGCGTTGCGGGGGCGGCGCGCCTCAAACAGCTCGCCGACGCGCGGCAGGCCGCCGGTGATGTCCTTGGTCTTGATCGACTCCTTCAAGAGCTTGGCCAAGACCAGGCCCTTCTTCACCTTGGCGTTGTCCACCACCTGCAGGTACGAGCCACCGGGCAGGAGGTACACGGCCAGGGTATCACCCTTGCCACCCTTCTCGCTGGTGATCTCGATGCGCGGTTGCAGTGACTCCAAGCTGTGCTCGGTGATCTTCTTCTCGATGTTGCCGGTCTCCTCGTTGACCTCCTCGATGAGGGTGGTCCCCAGCTTGATGTCCACAAAGGAGGCAAATCCGTCCTCCTCGGCGACAATCGGTTCGCTGAAGGGGTCGAAGGTGACGATCGGCTGCTTGGCCTCGACGTAGTCTCCGGTGGCGACGTGCAGCTCACTGCCGGTCTTCACCACCTGGAAAGCCCCATGGCCGACGAGGTAGAGCCTGCCGTCAACGATCCGTACCACCCCGTTCTCACTGCTGGGAATCTCCTTCTTGCCCTTGGTGTAGAGCGGTGTCCCCTTGGCAGCAACCTGCCCGTCCTCGACCAAGAGCGTATCGTAGCTCTTGGCCTCGATGACGGCATTGACGCGGAAGTACTCGATCGTTCCCTTGCGGGTGAAGACGCTGACCTTGTCATCCTCACGTTCGACGCGCGAGCCGCTGATGGATCCGATGAGCGTCGGGTAGTGGTAGCTGAGCCGATTCTCCTCGGCGCTGGTCGATGCGGTTCCTCCGACGTGGAAGGTACGCATCGTCAACTGGGTGCCGGGCTGTCCGATGGACTGGGCTGCGATGATACCCACCGCCTCACCGATGACCACCGGGCGGTTGGTGGCGAGGTTGCGCCCATAGCACCGTCGGCACACCCCGTGCTTCGCCTCACAGGTGAGCACGGTGCGCAGGAGCAGACTTTCGATGCCCGCCTCTTCGATTCGCTGGGCGGTCTCGTCGTCAATCTCCTCGTTGGCCTTGGCAATGACCTCGCGGGTGAAGGGGTGCAGCACATCCTCGACCGGGGCTCGACCGACGATCCGCTCGGCAAGCGACTCGACGATCTCATCACCGTCACGCAGCACGCCGCGCCAGATGCCGTTGATGGTATGACAGTCGTCCTCGTTGACCACCACATCCTGGCTGATGTCCACCAGACGCCGGGTAAGGTATCCGGCCTCGGCGGTCTTGAGCGCGGTGTCGGAGAGCCCCTTGCGTGCCCCGTTGGTCGAGATGAAGAACTCGATGATCGACAAGCCTTCCTTGAAGTTCGACTTGATGGGGAACTCGATGACGTCGCCGGAGGGCTTGGCCATCAAGCCACGCATGCCGCCCAGCTGCCTGATCTGGGTCTTCGACCCACGGGCGCCACTGTCGGCCATCATGTAGAGGGGGTTGAATCCGTTCTGACTGCTCTTCAACTCGCCCATCAGCGCGTCGGTAAGCTGGTCGTTGGTCTGCGTCCACACCTCGATGACGCGGTTGTAGCGCTCCTCCTGGGTGATGTGGCCCTGGCGGTACTGCTCCATGATCCGCTGCTGTTCGGCGTTCGCCTTGTCGACGAGCTCGACCTTCGCAGCAGGGACGATCATGTCGGAGAGACCGATCGTCGCCCCAAAGAGCGTTGCATACTGGTAGCCGACATCCTTGATGGAGTCGAGCATCTCGACGGCAATCGAGTTCTTGTTGGCCTTCAGCGTATCACCGATGAGCGCCTTCAGTTCCTTGTCCCCGAGCGTTGCGTTCTGGAACGGGATGTCCTTGGGCAGGGCGGCGTTGAAGATCACCCGCCCCGGGGTCGTCTCGATCTTGGTGCCGTCGGCAAGCTTGTACCGGATCTTGGCGTTGTAGGAGAGCAGACCGCTGTCGATTGCCGCCTCCAGCTCGCCGATGTTGTCGTAGTACTTACCCTCCCCGGCTGCCTTGTCCATGTCTCGGGTCAGGTAGTTGATGCCGAGCACCATGTCCTGGCTGGGGTAGACGATCGGCTTGCCGTTGGCCGGGTCAAGCAGGTTGGTGACGCTGAGCATCAACGTCCAGCACTCGAGCTGGGCGGCGTGGGTCAGCGGTACGTGCACGGCCATCTGGTCCCCGTCAAAGTCGGCGTTGTATGCGTGACACACCAGCGGGTGCAGCTTGATGGCCTTGCCGTCGACAAGGACCGGGTCGAAGGCCTGGATGCCCAAGCGGTGGAGCGTCGGGGCGCGGTTGAGCAGCACCGGGTGCTCCTTGACCACCTCATCGAGGATTGCCCAGACCGCGTCGGTCTCCTCCTCGACCAGGCTCTTGGCCTTCTTGATGTTGTAGACCACTCCATCCTGGACGAGCTTCTTCATGATGAAGGGCTTGTAGAGCTCCAGCGCCATCTTTGAGGGAAGACCACACTGGTGCATCCTCAGCTCCGGGCCGACCACGATGACCGAGCGGCCCGAGTAGTCGACGCGCTTACCCAAGAGGTTCTGCCGGAAACGGCCCTGCTTGCCCTTGAGCATATCGGAGAGACTCTTGAGCGGACGGTTGCTCGCACCCTTGACGACCCGCTTGCGCTTGGAGTTGTCAAAGAGTGCATCGACGGCCTCCTGCAGCATCCGCTTCTCATTGCGGATGATGATATCGGGGGCGTTGAGCTTGACGAGGCGATCGAGGCGGTTGTTGCGGTTGATCACCCGGCGATAGAGGTCGTTGAGATCGCTGGTGGCGAACCGTCCGCCGTCGAGTTGGACCATCGGCCTAAGGTCGGGCGGGATGACCGGGATCACGGTGAGGATCATCCACTCAGGGCGGTTGCCGCTGTCGCGGAAGTTCTCACACACCTCGATGCGCTTGAGCAGACGCTTGTCGCTCTTCTCGCCCTTGATGCGCATCTGATCGCGCAGATCACGACTCAGCTCCTCAAGGTCGAGGTTGACCAGGAGCTTGCGTACCGCTTCGGCGCCCATGCCGGCCTCGAAGGAGTCGCCGTACTGGTCGCGTGCCTGCCAATACTCCTCTTCGGTGAGCAGCTGCTTGGGCTTGAGGGCGGTGTCACCGGCGTTGATCACCACGTACTTCTCGTAGTAGAGGATCGACTGCAGTGCATTGCGGGTGATATCGAGGAGCATGCTCATCCGGCTGGGGACGGAACGATAGTACCAGATGTGGCTCACCGGGGCTGCGAGGGTGATGTGTCCCATCCGCTCGCGGCGCACCTTGGTGTTGGTCACTTCGACGCCACAGCGGTCACAGATCACACCCTTGTACCGGATCGATTTGAACTTGCCACAGTAGCACTCCCACTCCTTGGTGGTGCCGAAGATCTTCTCACAGAAGAGTCCGTCACGCTCGGGGCGCAGGGTGCGGTAGTTGATCGTCTCAGGCTTCTTGACCTCACCGTACGACCAACCCTTGATCTGCTCCGGCGAAGCCAGCTTTATCATGATGCTATCGAAATCTTGAATTTCCTTCATCAACACATCTCCTGCTTAGTTGAGCGAGCCCTTGCCGATCTTGGAGATCAGCTCCTCATCACGCTCGGTCAAAGGCATCTGACGACCATCGGAGTCGTAGACCGACATATCAAGGGCCAGACCCCGGATCTCCTGCACCAGCACGTTGAATGCCTCGGGCATCCCGGCGGTGGTCGCCGGCTCGCCCTTGACGATGGACTCGTAGATCTTCACCCGGCCGTTCATGTCATCACTCTTGATGGTCAGAAGCTCCTGAAGCGTATTGGCTGCGCCGTACGCCTCCAGGGCCCAGACCTCCATCTCTCCCAGGCGCTGGCCACCGAACTGCGCCTTGCCGCCAAGCGGCTGCTGGGTGACCAGCGAGTAGGGTCCGGTGGAGCGGGCATGCATCTTGTCATCGACGAGGTGGTGCAGCTTCAAGTAGTAGATGTAGCCACAGAAGACCGGGTTTACAAACGGTACGCCCGTCTGCCCGTCGTAGAGGATCGTCTTGGAGTCCTCGGGCAGGCTCGCCTCACGCATCTTCTCTTGGATCTGCTCGATGGTGGCGCTGGCGAAGACCGGGGTGGAGTACCACTGGTCGAGCTTCACCGCAGCCCAGCCGAGCTGCGTCTCCATCAGCTGGCCGATGTTCATCCGCGACGGGACTCCCAATGGGTTGAGACAGACATCAAGCGGGGTGCCATCCTCCATGTAGGGCATGTCCTCTTCAGGGAGCACCCGGCTGACGACGCCCTTGTTCCCGTGGCGGCCCGCCATCTTGTCTCCCTGGCGCAGCTTGCGCTTGGTGGCGATGAGGACCTTGACGGTCTCCTCGACGCCGGGGGGCAACTCATCGTTGTTGGAGCGCTTGAGGCGCTGCACATCGATGATCGTCCCTTCGGTGCCGTGGGGGACCTTCAGTGAAGTGTCGCGCACCTCCTTGGCCTTCTCTCCGAAGATTGAGTTGAGGAGCTTGAACTCCGGGGTGGTGTCGCTCTCACTCTTGGGAGTGACCTTCCCCACCAGAATCGAGCCCGGCCTCACCATGGTGCCGATGCGGGCGATCCCGTCCTCATCGAGCATCTCCAACATCTTCTCGCTGGTGTTGGGGATATCCCGGGTCAACTTCTCCGGTCCGAGCTTCGTCTCACGGATATCGGTGGTGAACTCCTTGATGTGGACACTGGTGAAGATGTCGTCCTTGACGACCCGTTCACTGACCAATACGGCGTCCTCGTAGTTGTACCCATGCCACGGCACGAAGCCGACGAGGATGTTGCGCCCGAGGGCGAGGTCGCCCTCCTGGGTGGCCGGGCCATCACCGATGACCTCACCCTCGCTCACCTGCTGGCCGACGACGACCAGCGGCTTTTGGTTGAAGCAGGTGTCCTGGTTGGTCCGCTGGAACTTCTGCACCTCGTAGATGTCCACCTCACCCTCGATGTCTGAGACATCGGGCTGGATGACGATCTTCTCGGCGCTGACGTAGGTGACGGTGCCGCTGCGCAGGGCCTTGATGAGCACCCCGCTGTCGTAGGCGGTCTTGCCCTCCATGCCGGTTCCCACCCGTGGGGTCTCCGGGAAGACGAGGGGCACCGCCTGGCGCTGCATGTTCGAACCCATCAGCGCGCGGTTGGCGTCGTCGTGCTCAAGGAAGGGGATGAGCGAAGCGGCGACGCTGAGCACCTGCTTGGGGTCGACGTCCATGTACCGGATCTCAGCAGGCGGCTTGGTGGAGTAGTCGCCGCTGCGGCGCACCGGCACCTCCCCATCCTTGAAGTTTCCATCATCGTCGATCTCGGCGGATGCCTGGGCGATGAAGTACTTCTCCTCGTCGTTTGCATCAAGGTAGCGGTACTGGGTGGAGACCACACCATTGACGACACGGCGATAGGGTGTCTCCAAAAACCCGTGGCGGTTGATGCGGGTGTAGTTGGCGAGGCTGACGATCAAACCGATGTTCGGACCCTCGGGGGTCTCGATCGGACAGATGCGCCCATAGTGGGTGTAGTGGACGTCGCGGACCTCGAAGCCGGCGCGGTCGCGGGAGAGCCCGCCCGGGCCGAGGGCGTTGAGGCGCCGCTTATGGGTCAACTCGGCAAGCGGATTGACCTGGTCCATGAACTGGGAGAGCTGGCTTGAGCCGAAGAACTCCTTGATGGCAGCGACGATCGGCTTGATGGAGATCAGATCCTGGGGCTTGACCGAACCGCTTTCAAGGTTCATCCGCTCCTTGGCGATCCGCTCCATGCGGGCGAAGGCACTCTTGAGCGCATTCTGCAAGAGCTCGCCGACCGAACGGATGCGGCGGTTTCCCAAATGGTCGATATCATCGACGTTCTCCTCGCGGATGAAGACCTTGATGAGGAACGCCATCGTGTTGACGATGTCGGCGGGGGTGAGGACCGTCAAGTCGGTCGAGCCACCCTCCTCCTCTTCCTCGTCGAGGTCGGTGGAGAACTTCTTGTTGAACTTATAGCGGCCCACCGAACCCAAATCGTAGCGGCGGCTGGCGAAGAACATGTCGGGCAGGTCCTTCTCAGCCCGCTCGATGGCGATCATCTCGCCGGGCATCAAGACCGAGAAGATCGGCGAGAGCACGTCCTCCTTCGTCGGTTCGTCATACCCCTCACTGGTGTACTTGGCGTCCTCGATCTCAAAGCAGTTGAGGATCATGTCGCTGTGCAGCGTCCCCTCCCCCTTGAGGTTGAGCAACCACACCTCACCGACCTTGAGCTTGATCAACTCGTCGATCTCGTGGGCGTGCAACATGTCGCCGGCACGCAGCACCTTGCGCTGCTGCCCCTCGACCTGTGCCCATACGTCCTTGTAGAGGTAGCGGTTCTCCAAGCTCGTCTTCAGCTCTGCATCATCTGCAAGGGCAACCTGCTCTCCGGTGTAGAACTGCTCGAGGATCTTCTCACGGGTATCGAAACCGATGGCACGCAAAAAGAGCGTGCCGAGGATCTTTTTCTTGCGGTCGATCTTGGCGAAGATGAGGTGTTTCTTGTCGTCGATCTCGAACTCGAGCCACGAGCCCCGGTAGGGGATGATCCTCGAGGAGTAGACGTCCTTGTCATCGCTGAAGATCACACCGGGGCTGCGGTGGATCTGGCTGACCACGACGCGCTCGGCCCCGTTGATGATGAAGGTGCCGCGGTCGGTCATCAGGGGGATGTCGCCGAAGAAGATCTCCTTCTCGCGAATCTCCCCGGTGGAGAACTCAAGACTGATCGTGACTTTGATGGGCACACTGTATGAACGACCTTTCTTCTTGCACTCCGTCTCGGAGAACTTGATGTTCTCAAAATCAATGGTATACCCCTTGTAGGTGAGGCGCATCTCACCGTTGGGGCTGTCAATGGGGAAGGTCGATAAGAATACTTCCTCCAGGCCGTACGATGGGTCGGGGGCCAAACCTTTCTTGAACCGCTCCAGTTGCAAGAATCGCTCATAGGACTCAAGCTGGACTCCGATCAGGTTTGGCAGCTCGCACACTTGGTGCTGTTCGCTGCCGATGTACGTCCGTGTTATGGATTTGCCGTTGGCAACCATCATGTACCCTCCAAAGTCAATTGAAAGACAAACAGGATCCCGCCAGTGTGGCCGGGAAACGAAAGACACAACGTGCCACCGGTTTCACTCCGGTGGCTATCGAGATAGGGCATTCGCCCAGTGACAAAGATCGAAGGCCGGGAGAGCGCAGGGCCCTCCCGTGTCTGCCATTAATCAACAGGCTTGACCTCAACGGTGCAACCAATCTCCTCAAGCTTTGCCTTGAGAGCATCGGCATCGGCCTTGTTGACACCTTCCTTGAGCACTTGGTTACCGGCCTCGACCAGGTCCTTGGCCTCCTTCAGGCCCAGACCGGTGATGACACGCACTTCCTTGATCGCTGCAATCTTCTTGGTAGGATCGGCAGCCACAAGGACCACGTTGAACTCGGTCGGCTCCTCGACGGCGGCTGCCTCGGCGGCAGGACCGGCGACGACGGCTGCGGCTGCGGCCTGGACACCGAACTTATCCTCCATCATCTTGATGAGGTCAGCGACCTCCATGACGGACATGCTTGCGATCGACTCCAAAATCTCTTCTTTAGTAGCCATATTATCTTCTCCTTACAAATATCGTCCGCACAGTCGTAGCAGGTTACCACTGAAGACTAAGACTGTGTCAGTTTCCTTCTTCGGCGCTCTCAACGGAGCCACCGTTCTTCTCGACGTAGGCGAGCATCGTTGCCGCCAGCTTCTGTACCGGTGCCATCATCGTGGCCATGAGCATTGCGATGAGCTCGAGCTTGCCAGGAAGCTTGCTGAGCGCCTCGACCTCCTCAGGTGAGAAGAACTGCCCATCGATGATGCCGCCCTTGACCACCAGCGGAGCCCCATCCTTGGCGATGGCAAAGAGGTCCTTGGCCACTGCGTTCGCCTCATCTCCCTTGATGAGGGCGATGGCGGTCGGACCGATCAGCTGCTCGTCGGCGGTGCGGTCGAGCTGGGTGAGCGCGATGCGGGCATAGCGGTTCTTGACAACACGATAGGCGCTGTCCTTCTTCATCAGCGTGCGCCTGAGTGCCGTGATCTGCTCGACGGTCATCCCACGGTAATCGGTGAAGATATAGCCGTTGTACTGGGAGAACTCATCCTTGAGCGCCTTGACGGACTCTTCCTTGGCGGGGGTAATACGAGTCTTGTACTCCATTGTTCTCTCTCCTTATACCGTTGCCAGCAGATCCTTCACGTTGAGCCTGAGGCCAGGTCCCATCGTGGAGGAGAGGGCGACGCTGACCATGTAGTCAGCCTTGGCATCACTGGGCTTCTTGCGCATGATCTCCCGCACGACCGCCACGGCATTCTCGCCGACGAGGGCGGGATCCATTGAGACCTTGCCGATGGCCAGGTGCACGACGCTGGTCTTATCGGAGCGGAACTCGATGCGGCCCTTGGAGAGCTCGGAGAGTGCGCCCTTGATGTCCATCGTCACCGTCTGGGTCTTGGGGTTGGGCATCAGGCCGCGCCGACCGAGCACTGGGCCAAGGCGTCCGACGTCCTTCATCATATCGGGGGTGGCCACCGCCACATCGAAGTCCATCCAGCCACCACGGATCTTCTCGATCAGGTCGTTGTCACCCACATACGCCGCACCGGCCTCACGGGCCTCGTCGGCCTTCTCCCCCTTGGCGAAGACCAGGATCTTCTTCTCGGCGGAGAACTGGTGGGGCAGCACGACCGTGTCGCGCACGCTCTGGCTCTTCTTCAACGTCAGCTTGACGTGGATCTCGACGGTCTCGTCGAACTTTGCAAAGGCGAGCTCCTTGACCAACGCGGTTGCCTCTTCAAGGCTGTACAGCTTGGTACGGTCGACACCCTTTGCCGCTTCTCGATACTTCTTTCCGTGTTTCATCTTAGCGCTCCACCTCTACACCCATGCTGCGGGCCGTTCCTGCGATGATCTTCTTGGCGGCCTCGATATCATTTGCATTGAGGTCCTCAAGCTTGCTCTTCGCAATCTCAGCCAGCTGATCTTGGGTCAACTTGCCGACTTTCGTCTTGTTGGGGGTACCGCTACCGCTGGTGATGCCCAAAGCCTTCTTGATCAAGACGGCAGCCGGGGGGGTCTTCAGCACGAAGCTGAAGGACTTGTCGGCATACACCGTGATGATGACAGGGAGGGTAAGCCCAGGCTCGTAGTTCTTCGTCTTGTCGTTGAACTCCTGGACAAACTTGGGGGCGCTGACACCATGGGGTCCAAGCGCCGGTCCGATCGGGGGGGCCGGCGTGGCCTTCTGGGCAGGGCACTGCAATTTAATGATTGCAGATACCTTCTTCTTTGCCATGTTTCTCTCCTTACACAGGTGTCCCAAAGACCCTGCGCTGGTCATAACGCCTGTCATACGAACAGGCTCCCACCTCACAATGAGGGAGTAATCAAACACACATGGACTTGCTTGAAAAAATCAGAAAACTCTCATATAGCGGTCAAGTCCACAGACTGCTATAGAATCTTTTCCACTTGGAGAAAGTCCACCTCAACCGGGGTGGAGCGACCGAAGATCCCGACGCTGACACGCATGCGGGCCTTCTCGAGGTTGACCTCTTCGATGACCCCGGTAAAGGAGTCGAAGGGTCCTTCGATGATCCGAACCTGCTCTCCGACGGCAAAGGTTTGCTTTGGTTTGAAGACCTTCTCGGCAGGCAGGTCGCCAGTCTTCTGGAAGATGTTCTTCACCTCAGCAGCCGAGAGCGGCTGCGGCTTGACCCGGTCGTTGGGGGTGACAAAGCCCGTCACACCCTGAATCCGCTTGATGTGGGAGCACCACGTCTTCCAGCTGTTGTCCGGCAAGTCGAGCTCAACGAGGATGTAGCCGGGCAGGATCTTGCGCTTCACTTCTCGGCGCACCCCGTCCTTCACCTCGACGACGGTCTCGAAGGGGACCTTCACGTCGGTGCAGACCAAGGCGAAGTCCGTATCGGTCTCACGCATCTTGTTGATGATCCGCTCAATCTTCTGCTCGTATCCTGAATAGGTGTGTACTACGTACCAGCCTTTTGCCATGACGCTGCCTTATAAGATGAAGAGCACGCCCTTGAGCAGGAGAAAATCAATCAACCCAAGGAAGATGGCGACAAGGACCGTGGATACGATGACAACCTTCGTTGAAGAGATGACCGCTTCACGGGATGGCCAGACGACCTTCTTCAGCTCCTGGCGGGATTCCTTGAAATATTTGATGAACTTCTTCATACCAACTCCTTGGTTCACGGAAAGATTGGGAAGCAAGCAGGCCAAGAAGGACTCGAACCCTCAACATCTGGTTTTGGAGACCAGCGCTCTACCAATTGGAGCTATTGGCCTATTTGCTTCCCAATCGCAGCGATTTATTTGATCTTTGCCTCTCGGTGTAGGGTGTGCTTGCGCTCGAACGGGCAGTACTTGTTCAACTCGAGCTTCCCCTGGGTGTTACGGCGGTTCTTCTCGGTCGTGTAGTTCTTCTGTTTGCACTCGGTGCACTGCAGTGCAATCTTTTCGACAGGACCTTTCTTATCTTTAGCCATATCATGCTCCTCGGTGGGTTTTCCCACCATACCCTCCACATGCGAAGAGGACAAAAAAAGAGCCCTCGAACGGATTCGAACCGTTGACCCCCACCTTACCATGGTGGTGCTCTGCCAACTGAGCTACAAGGGCGTCGGCTACACGTCCGTGGATTCTCGAGTGCATACACCTAGACGTGCAGAAGCTAACTTACCAGAGAGCTCTCTTTTTGTCAATACGACGTATATCAAAGTATGATGTGTTGCCCACCGTCAAACGATATTATATAGTACCGTGTACCTATTTGCCATGTTTGCAAGGAGTTCCTATATGAAAAATCAACCAAAAACCCGCTGGGGCCTTACCCGCGACGATATAGCACAGGACTTTGCCGAGCATCTCAAGTATAGCCAGGATGCCGATATCTACCACCGAACCGACCATGCACGGTATACCGCCCTCGCCCTTGCCATCAAGGACCGGATCATCCACCAGTGGAACAAGAGTCGAAAGACCCAGCGCGCCAGCGGTGCAAAGCGGGTCTACTACCTCAGCCTCGAGTTCCTGATGGGCCGCACGCTGACCAACAACGTCATCAACCTCGCCCTGGAGGGTGAAGTCAGGGAGGCGCTCGCCTCGTTGGGCTACACCTACGAGGAGCTTGCCGAGATGGAGAGCGACGCCGGGTTGGGCAACGGTGGACTCGGGCGCCTGGCCGCCTGCTTTCTCGATTCGTTGGCCACCTTGGAAATCCCTGCCTACGGCTATGGCATCCGCTACAACTACGGCATCTTCCGCCAGCAGATCAAGGCCGGCTGGCAGGTCGAGCAGCCGGACAACTGGCTGCGCGACGGCAACCCGTGGGAGATCATGCGCCCCTCGGTCACCTACCCGGTGCAGTTCGGCGGCCAGGTACAGGTCATCCGCGAAGGGGGACGCGACCTCTTCAAGTGGGTCGGTGGTGAGATCGTCAACGGCATGGCCTACGACACCCCGATCATCGGCTACGGTGGCAAGACGGTGAACACGCTGCGCCTCTGGTCGGCAAAGAGCCCCGAGGAGTTCAACTTCCACGAGTTCAACGACGGCGACTACACCGAAGCGGTGCGCAGCAAGATCTCTGCAGAAAACCTCAGCCAGGTCCTCTACCCCAACGACACCCTCTACATGGGCAAAGAGCTGCGCCTCAAGCAACAGTACTTCTTCGTCGCCTGCTCGCTCTGTGATATCGTGGACCGCTTCAAGCGTGAGGGCAAGAGCTGGGGGGAGCTCTCCAACCACGCTGCCATCCAACTCAACGACACCCACCCCTCATTGGCCATCCCCGAGCTGATGCGCATCCTCGTCGACGAGGAGGGGCTCGATTGGGACGATGCATGGACGATCACCGTCTCGACGATGGGATACACCAACCACACCCTGATGCCCGAGGCACTGGAGAAGTGGTCGCTGCCGATGCTGGAGAAGATCCTGCCGCGTCACACCCAGATCATCTTCGAGATCAACCACCGTTTCCTCCAAGAGGCGGTCTCCCACTTCCCACTCCAGCCACAGAAGCTTGCCAAGATCAGCATCATCGAGGAGTCCAACCCCAAGAACATCCGCATGGCCAACCTGGCCATCGTCGGCAGCCACTCCACCAACGGTGTGGCTGCGCTGCACTCCCAGCTGCTCAAGCGCTCGATGTTCAGCGAGTTCAACACCATCTTCCCCGACCGCTTCAACAACAAGACCAACGGCATCACCCAGCGGCGCTGGCTGCTCGCCTCAAACCCCTCCCTCGCCTCCCTGATCACCAGCGCCATCGGAGACGGGTGGATCACCGACTACCAACAGATCGACAAGCTGACCCCGTTTGCCGAGGACAGCGGTTTCCTTGCCGACTTCGGCCGTATCAAGGCGGAGAACAAGCGGAGGGCCGCCAACTTCCTCAAGGCAGACTCCGGTCTCCTCATCGATGCTGACTCCCTCTTCGATGTCCACATCAAACGGATCCACGAGTATAAGCGCCAGCTCTTGAACGTGTTGCACATCCTCTACCTCTACAACGATATCAAGAGCGGGGGGAAGGAGACGGAGGGGATGGAGAAGATCACCTTCCTCTTCGGCGGCAAGGCAGCTCCAGGCTACGTCAACGCCAAGCTGATCATCAAGCTGATCAACAACATCGCCCACATCATCAACGGCGACAGCGATGTCAACGAGAAGATCGCCGTCCACTTCATGCCCAACTACCGCGTCTCTATGGCAGAGGTGATCATCCCGGCCACCAACCTCAGCCAGCAGATCTCAACCGCAGGCACCGAGGCTAGCGGGACGGGAAACATGAAGTTCATGGCCAACGGGGCACTGACCATCGGCACGATGGACGGGGCCAACATCGAGATCGCCGAGGAGGTCGGAGCTGAGAACATGTTCATCTTCGGCAACACCGAGGAGGAGATCGCCGCACTGAAAGCGACGTATGACCCCTTTTCCGCCGTCCTTGGCGACAAGCGGATCAAGGAGATGGTCGACCTGCTCTTCAGCGGTTTCTTCAACGTCAACGAACCCAACATCTTCGAACCACTGAGGCGCTCGCTCTTTGAAGAGGGCGATCGCTACTACCTCTTCGCCGACCTGCCCTCCTACATCACGATGCACCACAAGGCCCGCCACCTCTACCAGCATGACCGGAATGAGTTCAACCGCAGGGCGGTGCTGAACATCGCCAAGAGCGGAAAGTTCTCCAGTGACCGGACCATCAGCGAGTATGCATCACAGATCTGGGGTGTACGGGGATGTCCGGTAGAACGCGATCTCAATGGGGATACCGTGCTCGCCGATGCGACCAAACGGTGACGCATTACCGTCACAGGCGAATAAGAACATCTGCTAGGAGACCAAAGGTTTAAAGCTTTGTATTGTTAATATGCTACTTTATATGACAAATACTCGTCATTATTGAAAAAAAGCTGATATAGTCTCCCAATGGCAACTTTTTGGGATCGTGTCAGGATATACCTCAACTCCCCGACGGTCGTCGATTTGGCGCAGATGCTTGGCGTCAAGCGCACCACACTCTCCAGCTGGATTCATACCAATCGCCGCCCCCCCCTCGATACCCTGTTGAAAATCTCCGAACTCACCGGAGTCTCCATCGCCCAACTTGAGTTTGGCCATACCACCTTCTTCGAGGATGAAGTGGCAGAGAACCCGATAGCCTACCGCCGTGAGATCGATGAGATGATCAGTGGCTTGAGAGAGGAAGAACTGCGTCTGCTCATGCAGCTGATCCCCTACCTCAAAGTCCCACCATCGAAAAAAGACGCGTAAAGAGGGGGCTTGCCATTGCAAGCAGCGGGGCGACGATCATCGCTGGAAGGAAGTTGCCCGTCTTGGTACGGCGGATATCGAGCAGGTTGAAGCCGATCATGAGCAACAGCATCCCACCCACCGCAGCAAGCTCGTTGATCCCCCCCTCCCCGAGCGCCGGGGCGATGATGCCACCGGCGAGCGTGAAAAATCCTTGGTAGACGAGGATGAAGAGGGCACTGGCCATCACGCCGATGCCATAGGCGGAAGTGAAGATGATCGCCATCGCCCCGTCCATGATCGCCTTGATCATGATCAGGCGGTAGTCTCCCACCGTCCCTGCCTGGATCGAACCGACCACCGTCATCGCCCCGCTGCAAAAGAGCAGCGATGCGT
>JALOBD010000038.1 GCA_023228445.1 Sphaerochaeta sp.
CTTCATATTAATTAGAGTAATGTAACATCAGAGGCAAGTCAATCAAACTTGCTCAGCTCAAAAGCTGTTGCAAGCGATATCCCGCAGCCCCTTCCTTTTCCAAGAGCTCTTGGATATAGGAAGCCGGGTGTTGCATCCCCTTGGCCACATGCAGGGAGAGGCTGCTGAGGTAGATGACCTCCTGCATCACCTCCTTGGTGTACCACATGATGCCCTGGTATTCATTTACATTGGCATAGGAGCGTACTCCACCATCCTTGAGGAGGGTGGTCAGGATTTGAAGTGGCGATAATGTGACATCGTCGACCATGTTGGCGGCAGCGGCGAGGATCGCCGCACTGTGGCACGCCTTGCGTGCCAGGTCGTCGATGAACCCCACATCCCTCAGCTCCTTGGAGAAGAAGCGGGAGAGGAGCAGGCGATCGCTGACCTTCATCGCCTCGGCGATGGTCATCCGTTCAGCGATGAAGGGCTTGAGGAAGAGGGAGGCTGCAACCACTACATCGAGTTCGTCGAGGATCTTTGCCCCATAGAGGGCAAGACGGCCCTCCTCACTGCCAAAGAGGGTGATCCATCGCTGGATCTCACCCATCATCGAAGCGGCTCCGATCTCCCTGACAAACGAGGGGAGGCTCTTTCGTGCCGCCGGGTGCAACGTCTCAACGGCAGCCGAGAGGTGGGCATACGCCTCGGCAAGGGTGAACAGAATCTTGCGCTCGCTCTTTTTGGTCGCCTCACCGCTGAGCATGGAGCGGATTTCCTTGAAGAAGGAGGGGCTGGCAAGGTTCTCCATCGCCTTGTAGACGGGCTTGAGGCGCAGTGCGAGGATCTCCATCTCCAAGTCGGCGATCCCCGTATCCCCCATCTGTTCATAGAGCATTCCATAGGTACCGTCGGCATCCTCGACCTCCCGGATGTTCAACAGCACCTTTGTCTCAAACCCCCTGAGGTGGACGAACATCCCCTCGTCATAGATCCTCAGCGAGGGGCGCATGTAGGTCAAACCCTCCTCAAAGGAGTCCCAGATGACATAGCGTCGTCCACCGAGGGTGAGGGCGAGGGCCTCAGCCAAGCTGGTGGTGGTGCTTCGCTTCCCGTCCCCGCTCCCTTCGGTCTTGGCTGACGAGCTCTTGATCCACCCTTCCACCGCCTCGTACTGGTTGTTGTAGAAGATCAATGCCCGCTCTCGTTCGGTGCCGTTGACGTAGCAGTAGGCACTCTCCTCCACGTGGTTGTCACGCCAGAGATCGAAGATCTCGAAGTAGTCGACGCCGCTGAAGAGGTAGCGCTTCTTGAGCAGCGGGAAGATCCGCTTCTCATGCTGCTCCACCAAGTACTGGTTTGGTCGTTCGTCCCAGTAGGAGCGGCGGTACTCCATGCCGTACTTCTCCCGATACCCTTCCACCTGGCCATGGCCGAACATCGGCAGGCCCGGCATCGTGGCCAACAGGGTACAGATGCCGAAGTACTTGTCCCCATCGCCGAACTGGGCGATCGCAGTCTCCTCATCGGGGTTGTTCATGAAGTTGACGAAGCGTTTGAGGATCTCGGCATCGAATGAGATCGTGTTCTTGATGGTGTCGCGGTACTTTTGGTTCTCCTGGTTCTTCAGCATGTTCATGAAGGCGCTGTTGTAGACGCGATGCATGCCCAGCGTGCGGACGAAGTACCCCTCCATCATCCAGAAGGCTTCGGCGAGCAGCAGGGTATCGGGCAGCTCCTCACTGATCCGGTCGACGACCTCACGCCAGAACTCCTGGGGGATGAGTCGGTTGAACTCGCCCTCGTCAAGGCCGTATTGCGAGCGGCCGGCGATATCCCCCCCGTGGCCAGGGATGGGGTACCAGAGACGCTGGATATGCTTTTTTGCCAGCGTCATCGCCGCATCGAAACGGATGATGGGGAAGTTTTGGGCCACGTGCTTGATCTGTTGGTAGACCGCCTCCCGTGTCGCTGGGTTGAGGAAATCAAGCTGGGCAGTGTCATTCCAGGGCATCGATGTGCCGTCGTTGCCGTGGAAGATATACGTCGTCTCCCCGGTGTAGAGGTCGCGCCTGCGGAAGGTGACCGCCGCATCGCTCTGATCGTAGTAGTGGTCCTCAACCTTGATCTCCACCCGCGGGTCATCGCTGAGGTTTGGTCCCTCGTAGGCATAGGAGGGGAAGGGTGGGTAGCTTTGACGGATAAAGTACTCGCTGTGGTTGATGACCCAGTCGCCGTCGATGCCGGTGTGGTTGGGCACCATGTCGCTGGCCAGACGGATGTTGTAGCGCCCAGCCCGCTGGCGCAGGTCATCGAGGGCGGTCCAGCCGCCGAGGGAGGCAGCGATCTCGTAGTTCTTCAGCGAGTAGGCGGAAGCCTCGGCGTCGGGGTTGCCGCAGTAGTTCTTGATCTTCTTGCTCGCCGAACTGCGCTCCCACAGGCCGATGAGCCAGAGGGCGGTGAAGCCACGGTCGGCGAACTTGGCCAACTCCTCGTCGGGAATCCTGTCCAGTGTGTGGATCGGGCGGTTGTACTCCTTTGAGAGCTGGTCGAGCCACACCAGCGTGGACTTTGCGATCATGACGACGTTGGGCATCCAATTGCGGTCGGCGGTGAATGCCTCATACTCGCTGTCGAAGAGGGAGTAGTCAGGTACCGTCATCGAAGGTTTGCCGCCAGCCCCCACCGGCAGAAAGTGCGGCTTCTCCTCCTCTTGGACGAAGTCGACCGCCCTGAGCAGCATCGTGCGCAACGCCTGGGGGATCAAATCACCCCAGTGTTCGAGGATGTAGGAGATCTGCTCAAGCAAGTTGTCGGGGTAGAGAGTAGCCGGGCGGGTGAGGAAACTGAAGATGTCTCCATCGGTGGAGCTGAGAGCCTGGTTGGATCCATGACCGCCAAGCAGGGCGGTCAACGCCTGGGCAGCCTGGGGAAATGTGAGCCCCTCAGGAGCGAGAAACGGCTTTGCCGCCTTGACCAATGCAGGGTTCTCGGCCATGACCTGGTGGATGAAGTAGCCGCGCATCGACTCCTCGTAGAAGAAGTCGAGCGGAAGGTTCTGTTCGACCAAGAGTGGGGAGGGGAACTCCTTCATGTAGAAGGCGAGCACCTCTTGGGCTGCGTGATTTTTGGTGATGAAGTTTGTCAAACGGGTAAAGTAATCGGGTTCGCTGTCGGCAAGGTGGTGGGTGAGCACACTCTGGTAGAGCTGGTGAAGCACTGCTGTGGCGTGGAGGCGTCCCGGGGAGACCCAGTCGTTGCCTCCCTTCGCCTTGACCTTGCTGTTGTAGAAGAAGGCGAGCTCAGCCGCCTGGCGGTGGAGGGCGGTGAGGTCCGAATCGGAAGCGAACAGCGGTGGAAAAAAATCCATCTCGGTCCGGGTGCGAACCGAAATGCGAAAATCTCGTGTTATCAAATCACGCCTCCCTCGGGGTGTGGATCAGCCCATCACGGTAGCCAAGTATAGCATGGGGGCAAAACCTTGTAACCCCTATCGTTGGAAATCGGGCTACTGGACCAGTGTTTTTGTAACTGATAGAAAAGAATACGGGTCTATGAGCATCGTTTCAGCCAAGACAAAGAGATCGGGCAGCAACGCCTCCTCATCCGGGTCGAAGCGGCTGAGCACCCACGAGGAGACCGAACCCCTCGCCGGCCTGCCGATGCCGATGCGCAGGCGCAGAAACCCATCGCCTCCAAGGTGTTGCACGATCGAACGCAACCCCTTGTGTCCGCCCAGTCCTCCTCCCTGCTGCAGGCGAAGGGTGGCGAAGGGAAGCTCCAGGTCGTCGTGGACGACCAAGAGCTCGTCAGGTTGGAGATTATAGTAGTCCATCGCTGCACGTACGCTCTGGCCGCTCTCATTCATGTACGTCTCGGGTTTGAGCAGGAAGATGCCCCCGCTTGAAGCCAGCTTCCCATGGAATTTGCTGCTCCAGGAGAGCGAGGGGTAGCAGTGGGCAGCGAGGCGGAATCCCACATTGTGGCGTGTGGCTGAATATCGGCTGGTCGGGTTGCCCAGAAAGGCCATAAGCTTTACCATGGCATCACTATACGAAGAATGCGAGGCAGAGAGAAGATGTACATCTTGGTCACCTACATTCCACCGTCCCACCTTGAAGCGGTCAAAGAGGCGCTCTTTGCCGCAGGGGCGGGAACGATCGCCTCCTATGATCGTTGTTGCTTCCAGCTGCTCGGCGAAGGGCAGTTCCGCCCCCTGGAGGGGAGTACGCCGTATATCGGCGAGCAGGGCGAGCTGGCTCGTCAGCAGGAGTGGCGCCTAGAATTGACCGTCGAAGAGGCGGTGGCCGAGGCGGTGGTCGAAGCGCTCTTGGCAATTCACCCCTACCAGGTGCCCGCCTACCACCTCATCCCTGTTTTGACAATCGAAGAGCTGAAGGAGAGATCATGGCAAAGACAGTAGCACAGATCAATGAGAAGATCAGGGGCGGAACGGTCGTGGTGGTCAGCGCCGAGGAGTTCTCCAAGATGGCCCGGTCCGTGGACCTTGCCACGTTGGCCGAGGAGGTGGATATCGTCACCACGGCGACCTTCGCTCCGATGTGCTCCAGCGGGGCGATCATCAACTTCGGCCACTGGACGCCTCCGATCAGGATGGAGGAGATCCGCCTCAACGGGGTGAGTGCCTACGAGGGCCTTGCCGCGGTGGATACCTACATCGGGGCAACCGCCGAGTCGAAGTTCGATCCCACCTACGGCGGGGCCCACGTCATCGAGGCACTCATTAGAGGCGACGATGTGCGCCTGCAGGCCCATGGCAAGGGAACGGACTGCTACCCCACCCGGGAGGTCGATACCTGGATCAACAAGGAGACGGTCAACGAGTTCTACCTCTTCAATCCCCGCAACGCCTACCAGAACTACGCAGCGGCGACAAACTCGACGGGCAAGATCAAATACACCTACATGGGAAGCCTCCTGCCCCGCTTCAGCAATGTGACCTACTCGACCAGCGGTGAGCTGAGCCCGCTGCTCAACGACCCGTACCTGCGGACCATCGGCCTCGGCACACGGATCTTCCTCGGCGGGACGATCGGGTATGTCGTCTGGAACGGGACACAGTACAACACGCGGCGTGAACGCACCGTCGACGGGGTACCCACCCTCGGGGGGGCCACCCTCGCCGTGGTCGGAGATGCCAAGGCGATGTCCACCGAGTACATCAAGAGCGCCTACTACGAAAAGTACGGCGTCTCGCTCTTTGTCGGCATCGGTATCCCCATTCCCGTCCTCGATGAGGAGATGGCCGCCCACTTGGCCATCACCAACGACCGGATCACGACCTCGATCGTCGACTTCGGAAAAGAAGACCACCCGCCGCTCAGGTCGGTCACCTACGCCGAGTTGGCAAGCGGGTCGGTGAAACTTGACGGGGAGCGGCAGGTGAAGACCGCCCCGCTCTCCTCCCTTGCCAAGGCCAGGGAGATCGCAGCGTTGCTCAAAGCGTGGATCGAAGAGAAACGGTTCTTCCTCACCCAAGCCGTCTCGAATCTGCCCACCGATAGCTTTGTCCGGCCGCTTGTCCCGCGAGAAGGAGGCAAATGATGAAAAAGCGCTACGCCCTCAGGTTCAGTCCGACCCTCGTTGAACAGCCGATCGTCAGCAAGTTGGTGCGGATCTACGACGTGGATATCAACATCCTCAACGCCGATGTTGCCAGTGGGCGCGGTGGCAAGCTGATCGTCGAGCTCAGCGGCGGCCAAGAGGCCCTTGAGGAGAGTGTGGCCTACCTCAACGAGATCGGTATCATCGTCAGCGAGATGGTCAAGGAGCTGATCTTTCTCGAGGATGCGTGCATCGACTGCGGTGCCTGTACCGCAGTCTGCTCGCCGAAGGCCCTCAGCCTCGATGAGGAGGCAATGTTGCGCTTCGATGCATCACTGTGCGTTGTCTGTGGCCTGTGCGTGCAGGCTTGCCCGCTGCGTCTCTTCTCGGTCAGCGACGAACGGGGGGCCTAGGGGTGTACCAGCGCAGGGCCTACCGCACCAATATGGGGAGCGGACGCTTTACCTCCCTCTCCTTGGCGGTGGGGGAGAGCGACCTCTACATTGGCTATCGGGGAGCGGTGGAGGTGTCAGCCATCGAGCAGTGTGCCCTTAAAAAGCTCCGTCGCCTCCGCCAGGAGATCCTCGACTACCCCGACCACCGGCTCCTGACGACACTGGTCCCGCTCTTCCAGCATGAGGAGCGCTCCCCGCTGCTCGCCTCGATGCTCGCCAGTGCCGAACAGGCCAACGTCGGCCCGATGGCCGCCGTGGCCGGAGCCATCGCCCAAGAGCTGGGCCGTCACCTGCGTTCTGCCTACCCCCTCACCGAGCTGGTCATCGAGAATGGCGGGGACCTCTACCTCTTCCTCACCGAGCCGCTGCCCGTCAAGCTCCTCGCTCCATCCAGTCCCTTTTCCAACAAGCTTGCCCTTATGGCCAACGGGGAGGTCGGCATCGCCACCTCCTCGGCGACGATGGGCCACTCCCTCTCCTTCGGCCGGGCCGATGCGGTGATGGTCGCCGCCCTCGACGCCGCCCTCGCCGATGCGCTGGCCACCTCCTACTGCAACCGGGTACAGTGCAACGACGATGCCCAGCCCCTCTGTCAAGCCCTCACCGCCGAAACGGGCGTAATCGGAGCGGTCATCGCCATTGGCGATACGGTGGCCATCGGGGGGAGTCTGGAGGTATGCCACCTATGAGGACCATCACGACACTGCTGCAGGAGCGGGTCCTGCTCCTCGACGGGGCGATGGGTACGATGATCCAGCGCCGTCACCTCCCCGAGGAGGCGTACCGGTGGCAGCACATCACGGCTGAGGGCTCAAGCGAGATCCTCAACCTGACCCAGAGTGAGGTCATCGCTGACATCCACCGCTCCTATATCGAGGCCGGAGCCGATATCATCGAGACCAATACCTTTTGTGCAAACCGCATCAACCTTGCCGAATATGGTCTGGAAGAGCAGGTGGCTCTCATCAACCGACGCGCCTGCCAAATTGCACGAGACGAGGCGAAGGAGCGTGCATTCGTCGCCGGGGTCATGGGGCCGACCAACCATGCCCTCTCCCTCGCCTCCTCGCTCGATGATCCGGCCCACCGCCGTTTTGATTTCGATGACTTTCATGCCTGCTACCTCGAGCAGGCACGCCTCCTCATCGAAGGGGCTGTCGACCTCATCCTCATCGAGACCGTCTTCGACACCCTGGTGGCAAAGAGCGCCATCATCGCATCCCTCGATGCGATGGAGCAGCTTGGTGTTCAGCTGCCCATCATGGTCAGCGTCACCTTCAGCGATGCAAGCCGGCGGACCCTCAGCGGTCAAAGCCTCGCGGCGTTCGTTGAAACGATGGCTCCATTTCCACTTCTCAGTCTCGGTCTCAACTGTTCAACGGGACCTGAGGAGATGGTTGACCTCATCGACGAGTTGAGTCAGACCAGCCCATTCTTTGTCAGCGCCCACCCCAATGCAGGCTTTCCCGATACGGATGGGCAGTACACTCTGAGCCCGGAGGCGATGGCAGCGACCCTCCGACCCCTCTTGCAAGAAGGCAAGCTCAATATCGTCGGGGGGTGCTGCGGCACCACGCCAGATCATATCAAGGCACTGAGGGAGGTGCTATCAGGCAGTCGAGTCCACCAGAAGCCAGAGAGGAGGTCACGGGGTGCCTACAGTGGCCTTGATGTGCACTATCAGGGCGATGGAGGGCCCATCCTCGTCGGTGAGCGGACCAATGTGGCTGGCTCGCGCAAGTTTGCCCGCCTCATTCGACAAGAGAAGTGGGACGAAGCGGTCCTCGTGGCCAAGGAACAGGTGGAGAGCGGAGCACAGATGATCGACGTCTGCATGGACGCATCGCTGTTGGATGCTGCAGCGAGTATGCGTACGTTTTTGCGCCATCTGGGCAGCGAGCCGGCGGCCAGCCGACTGCCGGTCATGATCGACTCCTCCGATTGGCGGGTCATCGAAGTGGGGATGCGGGAAGTACAGGGAAGGGGGGTGGTCAACTCCATCAGCCTCAAGGAGGGCGAGGAGCTCTTCCTCTCCCACGCAACGGAGATTGCTCGATTCGGCCATGCAATGGTGGTCATGCTCTTCGATGAACAGGGGCAAGCCGACACGTATGAGCGAAAAATGGCAGTGGCTGAGCGCAGCTATGCGCTCTTGCACTCCATCGGTATCCGGGATGAGGATATCATCTTCGATGCCAACGTACTGGCCATCGCCACCGGCGTCGCTGAACACGACCCCTACGCCCGCGCCTTCATCGAGGCGACGAAGGAGATCCGGCAAAGATTTCCCTCCGTCTCGACCAGCGGAGGCATCTCAAACCTCTCCTTCTCCTTTCGGGGCAACGATGCCATCCGTGAGGCGATGCACGCCCGCTTGCTCACCCATGCAGATCTCAACCTTGCCATCGTAAACCCCGCCTCCCTCATCAAGGGCGACACCCTTGATGAAGAGGCGAGCGCGATCATCGACGAGGCGCTGCTCAAGCCCAGTGAACGCACATCGTCGGCCCTCATCGCCTTGGCGATGCGAATGCAAGGAGAATCGGTCTCTCCGCTAAGAATAAAAGAGCTGGTCAGTGACGATCCCAAAGAGCGGCTGAGGCGTGCCATAGAGCGCGGAGAACAGCAGGGGATCTGTGAGGATCTCGCTCTCTTGAAAGACGAGAATCCCATCGCCCTCGTCGAGGGTCCCTTGATGGATGGGATGCGGGAGGTGGGTCGACTCTTTGGGGAGGGAGCACTCTTCTTGCCACAGGTGGTAAAGAGTGCGCGGGTGATGAAGATTGCCGTCGATGCTCTCCAACCCCGTATCAGCGCATATTTGGAGCAGAATAAGGCCAATATAGGCCATCAAAAGAAGCGTATCGCCGTCATGGCAACCGTCAAGGGCGATGTGCACGACATCGGCAAGAACATCGTCTCCTTGATCTTGGAGTGCAACGACTTCACGGTCATCGACCTCGGGGTCATGGTGGAGGCCGAGACAATCCTTGAGGCGGCCCAGCGACACAACGCTGACTTGGTCGGCCTCTCTGGCTTGATCACCCCATCGCTTGCGCAGATGGAGGAGGTCATCAAATGCTTTGAGGAGGCGGGGTGCACCATCCCGATCTTCGTCGGTGGGGCGACGACCAGCGAACTGCACACCGCGGTCAAGCTCGACCCACTGTACAGCCGGAGCATCATCCAAACCCCCGATGCCTCTGCAATGGCGGTTGCTGCCAATCGAGTCCTCTCCGAGCAAGGCTCGCACTTTGCATCAGAGATCGAAGAGCGATACCGGCTGCTTCGTGAGCAACACCCCAGCGCCCCGGCGACCGCGGGAAGCTGGGAGGAGGCGCTCTCAAAGAGTGTCCAACGCACACACGGTTCGAAGGCCAGACAATACGGCCTCTGGACGGCCGGGCACTTTTCGCTCTCAACCTTGGTGGCACACATCGGCTGGAAGCAGTACTGCAACGCCTGGAAGGTTCCCGCCGGCAGCCGGCAGGCTGAAGAGCTCATCGCCCAGGCACAGGAGCTGTTGGCGCGCGACGATGTGACAGCCGCCTTCGAGGCGGGCAGTCGTATCGTCTATGGCCTCCACCGTGCCCAGAGCGACCGCCTCTGTGTGCAGGTCGGCCAAGAGGCGTTGTACTTCCTGCGCAACGAGAGAACCGGCAGGTGTCTTGCCGACTATATTGCCGGTGAGGATACCATCGGCCTCTTTGTCGCCACCTCCTCGCTCGCCCTTGCCCCGCTCATTGAACGGGCCGAGGGCGCCGGAGAGCTCATGGAGGCGCTCGCGCTGCGCCTCTTGGCCGATCGCCTTGCCGAAGTCCTCGCCGGTGTGGCCGAGCGGTTGCTACAGGAGAAGTGGGGCGTAGCCTTTCCTACATGGATCCGGCCAGCTCCCGGGTATCCGATCTGGAGCGACCATAGTGAGAAGGCGACGCTCTTTGCCCTGCTGGATGCCACGAGCCGGATCGGAGTGCGCTTGACGGAGAGCTGGGCGATGGATCCCCCCTCCTCGGTGTGCGGGATGCTGCTCGGTGGCGAGGATCTCCAATACTTTACCATCGGCAAGGTCTCACAGCGCCAATTGGAGATGTATGCGGGAAGAAAAGGTGTGCACATCGACGAGCTTGCCTCCCGTATCCAAGGTATGGGATACTGAGCCATGCGTGTATGTGATATCCTTGCTGAGGCGAAGAAGCCCCTGTTCACCTTTGAGCTGGTCCCTCCCTTGAAGGGGGGGGATGCCCAGACGATTCTGGAGACGGTGCGCACCCTCAGCCAGTTCAGTCCAGCGTACATCAACGTGACCAACCACCAGGAGGAGGTGGTCTATATCGAGCGGCCCGATGGGCTGCTCGAGCGCAAGACGGTACGCAAGCGCCCGGGGACGCTGGCCCTCTCTGCCCTGATCCAATACACCTTCTCTGTCCCGGTGGTCACCCACCTTATCTGCGGCGGCTCGACGGCAGACCAGATCGAGAACGACCTGGTGGAGCTCCACTTCCTCGGTCTGGAAAATGTGCTCGCCTTGAGGGGAGACCCGCCTGCCGGTATCAAACGCTTCGTTCCCACCAGCGGCGGGCATACCTACTCCAACCAGCTTGTCCGCCAAATCGTCGACCTCAATGCAGGGATCTACCTCGACCCGACGCTGAAGAATGCCCAGCAGACCAACTTCTGCATCGGGGTCGCCGGCTACCCCGAGAAGCATGGCGAGGCACCCAATCTCGAGTTCGACATTGCCATGCTCAAGAAGAAGGTGGAGTGTGGGGCACACTACATCGTCACGCAGATGTTCTTTGACAACCGGGTGTACTTCCGTTTTGTCGAACAGTGCCGCGAGGCGGGCATCACCGTCCCGATCATCCCCGGCCTCAAGCCCATCGGGAGCAGACGCGACCTGGCCACGATCCCGCAGACCTTCCATGTCGACTTTCCCCCGGATTTGGTGGAGCAGCTCGCCCGTGCCTCATCAGTGGCCGAAATCCGTGAGGTAGGGGTCGCCTGGTGCATCGAACAAACCAGGGAGCTCTTGGATGCAAAGGTCCCCGGCGTACACTTCTATACACTGGGCAAGGCGGAGAGCGTGGCTCGTGTGGTGAGGGCCTGCTACTAACGACTCTTGGTCACCCCGACACGTGGGCAGCGCTCACGTTCGGGGCATTTGGAGCAGAATGGGCTTACCGGCGTGCAGATGACCTGGCCGAACCGGACCAGGAGTTCGTTGAGCGGGATCCAGAAGCGCCTCGGCATGATCTTCATCAATTCGACCTCGCTCTGCTCGGGATTCTTTGTCTCGATCCACCCCAGACGGTTGGCGATTTGGTGGACGTGGCAGTCCACGCAGATCGCCTCGATGCCGAAGCCGAGGTTCAGCGTCAGGTTGGCCGTCTTGATACCCACGCCAGGAAGGCTCAGCAGCTCCTCTCGACTGGAAGGGACCGTGCCGTTGAAGCGCTCGATGAGCAGTTCGCTGATGAGGCGGATGTTGCGCGCCTTGGTCTTGTAGAATCCCGCCGGATAGATTGCTGCAGCGATCTCCTCTTCACTCTTGAGTACCATTGCATAGGGATCTGAGGCCAAGTCGAAGAGGCGCCTGCTGGCGGCGAGGGTGACCTCATCCTTGGTCCTCAGCGAGATGAGGGTGGAGAGCAGGACATGGTAGGGTTCTTCCCGCTCTTCGGCGATGAGGCTCACCGAGGGCAGGCTCCGCTTCTCGCCTGCGATTGCCAGTTGAAACCGCGCAAAGAGATCATCCCAGTACTGCTCATCCATCATGGAAGACCATCTACCACAGGCAGTGAGAAATGGCAAGACCGGCTCAATGCGCTGTGCCCGCGCGAGGTGGTTGCCTCACAATAAGAAACCTAACTCAAAACCTAGCTCTAAGTGATTATCCTTAACTATAAGATAAGATATTGTATGATTCACACCAAGGAGCGATACCTCGGGTGCCACAAGGCCATCTCACGCTGAGACCTTGACCTTTTATGTACGACTCTTTAGCGTTTGGACTATGATAGTCGTACTGCAGAAACAAATCACCGATAAGCAGAAGGATGCGATTCGCACCCTCCTCACCGAGCGCGGGTATACCATCAAGGAGATCGTAGGCAGCGAGGAGACCGTCTTTGGGGCGGTGGGCCGCCCAGCCATCGATCTCAGGGAGGTCGAGATGCTCGACGGGGTGGCCAGCGTCATCCCCATCTCCAAGCCCTTCAAGCTTGCAAGTCGGGAGCTGAAAAAAGAGGATACCATCGTCACCGTCGGCAGGGTGAAGATCGGCGGTGGGCGGATCGCCATCATCGCCGGTCCCTGTGCTGTCGAGAGCCGCGACCAGATTATGGAGATCGCGGCCTCGGTGCGTGAGGCGGGGGCGGTGGTCCTGCGCGGCGGCGCCTTCAAGCCCCGCACCAGCCCCTACTCCTTCCAGGGTCTTGGAGAGGAGGGGCTCGGCTACCTCAAGGAGGCGGGAGAGGCGTACGGCATGCCCACCACCAGCGAGGTGGTGAACCCCTCCGATGTCCCCCTCATGGCACGCTACATCGACATGTTCCAGATCGGGGCGCGCAATATGCAGAACTTCGAGCTCTTGAAGGCGGTGGGCAAGACCGGTATGCCGGTGCTCCTCAAGCGCGGCCTCTGCGCCACCATCGAAGAGTGGCTCATGGCCGCCGAGTACCTCATGGCGAGCGGCACCGACCAGGTGGTGCTCTGCGAGCGGGGAATCCGCACCTATGAGCGGGCCACCCGCAATACGCTTGACATCTCCGCTATCCCGGTGGTGCAGAAGATGACCCACCTGCCGGTCATCGGCGATCCCAGCCATGCCACTGGATTGAGGGAGATGGTCAGCCCGATGAGCCTGGCCCTGGTGGCCAGCGGTGCCTCAGGCCTCATGGTAGAGGTGCACAACCACCCGGAAAAAGCACTCAGCGATGGACCACAGTCCCTCTATCCTGCCCAGTTTGAGAAGTTGATGCGGGACCTGCAGGCCCTCAGTCAGGTCGTTGGCAGGTCCCTGGAGCGAATCCCCCGCATCACGATGCCGACCAAGGGCAGAGAGGAGGGGGTCGCGCCGGCAGCCGATCACCTCATCGTCTCCTTCCAGGGCGAACGCGGTGCCTACAGCGAGCTGGCCATCCGCCGCGCCTTCGGAGAGGAGTGTGAGGTGTTGCCCTGCAAGACCTTCCAAGCCGCCTTTGATGCGGTGCTCGATGGGCGGGCCCTCTACGGCATGATCCCGGTGGAGAACACCCTCGGGGGCACCATCTTGGAGAACCTCGACCTCCTGGACCGCCATCGGGCCATTGAGGTGGTGGGTGAACAGCAGATCAGGATCATCCACAACCTCATCGGCCTTCCCGGTTCCACGGTCGAGCAGATCCGTGAAGTCTACTCCCACCCCCAGGGCCTTGCCCAATGTACCGAGTACCTGGCAAGTACCCTCTCCCACGCCCAGCCGATCTCCTTCTTCGACACCGCCGGTGCAGTGGGCTTCGTCAAGGAGAGCGGCGATCCCACCAAGGCAGCGATCGCGGGAGTAACGGCAGCAAAGGTCTACCAGATGGAGATCCTTGATGAAGGCATCGAGTCCAACCCCCGCAACTACACCCGCTTCTACGTCATCAGCCGTGAGGAGAATGCCCCGGCGGTGCGCAGCAGCGCACCAGTGAACCGCGCTTCGCTGGTCTTCACCGTCTCCGACCGCCCCGGATCGCTCTTTGAGGCGCTCCTGGTGCTCACCAAGCATGGGCTCAACATGAAGAAGTTGGAGAGCCGTCCGATCGCTGGAAAGCCGTGGGAGTACTCCTTCTTCGTCGAGACCGAACTGGGCGATGAGGGAGCCTTTGAGGTCGCCTTCGACGAGCTCGAGTCAATCTGCAAATCGGTGCGGGTCCTGGGGACCTACACCTCCACCCTCTGAAGATGGCGACGGCCCAGACCTTTCCACCAAGCCGTCTGGTTGTAGGGCTCCTGATCGCTCGGCGTGCACTGCTCGACGCAGTCCTCACCGAGCTTGAACACCGCTACGGTCCGATGCTCTATGCCAGCACCATCCGGGCCTTCAGTGAGAGCGACTACTACGACCGGGAGATGGGGGGCCAGCCACTGCGCCTCTGGGTGGCCTTTGAGGCCATGGTCGACCCATCGCTTCTTGCAACCATCAAGGGAGAGACCAATGATCTGGAACAGCGGTTCCTCAATGATGCGGGAGGACGCGAGGTGAACCTCGACCCCGGCCTGCTCAGCCTGACCAACCTGGTGCTGGCCACCGCCAAGGGTCGGGCCCATCGCATCGCACTGGCCGATGGCATCTGGGGTGACCTCACCCTCATCTGGTCGGCAGGCTCCTTCGTCCCCTTACAGTGGACCTACGCCGACTACCGTGATGAAGGGGTGAGAGAGCTCTTTTCACAGTGGCGTGCAGCGTTGAAGCAACACTAGCACCGATTCTCCTATGGGGGTGTGAGATACCTGTTGTTGCTCTGTTCTCTGCTGCTGTTGGTCGGCTGTGAGGTGAATCCGCTGACCGAACAGAAGATTGTCGTCACCATCGAAGAAGGGCATCCGTGGAGGGAGGTCCTACACAAGATGCCCTGGAAGACCCTCGTCTACACCGATGGAACGGCGCTGAAACGGATACACCTGACCAGTGACGAGAATCGGACGGCCATCACCGTCAGGCGCGACCGACCCACCATCATCTGCGCCTATCCGCTCTCATCGCTGGCCCCTTGGGGTGGTTATCATGAACCGGGCTCGAAGGATCTTGTTGTGTTGACCCAAGACCAAGGGGTGTTCGCCGACCTCTTGGTGGAGAGCTGGGCGCTCAACAGCCAAGCCTTTGAGACCATCCGAGTCAAGGCACTCTTTGAAGCCATTGGGGATGCGACGCTCATCGACCAGCACTACGTGCTCCTCTCCCTCCTCGATGGAACGCTCCAAGCCCAAGATATCAGGTATCTTGACCGACTGGAGGTGACGCTCTGTGACCTTCCAGCCGGCCTGTGGGTCAGCGAATTGATCACCGGTCCCTCCTTCTTTGCCCTCTGGGATGATGAGATCACCCTCGCCGTTGGCGGGGGAATCCAGCGCTGGATCAACAAGGAGCACGCACTGTGCCTCACCCTCTATGCAGATCTTGTCCAGCGGCAATGGGTGGCTGGAATCAGCGCTGCACCCAGGTGGTAGGTCCATCTTCACATTTGCCCCAAATCTCTCTACAGTAGAGGTATGGAATCAATCAGGGAGCTCTACCGAATCGGACATGGTCCATCATCAAGCCATACGATGGGGCCGCGCAACGCAGCCGAACACTTCTTGTCGCTGCACCCCTCAGCCCCACACTATGAGGTGTCGCTCTACGGCAGCCTTGCCTCCACCGGCAAGGGACACCTCACCGACAAGGCGATCAGGGAGGTCTTCGCTTCCCATGCCAAGGAGGTGGAGATCTACTGGTACCCTGACGAGGAGAAGGAGGCCCACCCCAATACGCTGGTCATCAAGAAGAGCGATGACGGGATCGAGCAGGCCTACTACAGTGTAGGAGGCGGCAAGATCGTCATCGAAGGCGAAGGAGAAGATCCCTCTTCCCACCCCTATCCTCCCGACTTTGCCAAGATGAGGCAGATCCTCGACTACTGTGCCCATGAGGGGATGCAGCTATGGGAGTTCGTCCTCGAGTGGGAGGGGGAGTCGATCCTCGCCTACATCGAAGAGGTGTGGGCGGTCATGGAGGAGGCAGTGGCACGGGGGCTGTGTGGTGAGGGAGTGCTCCCTGGTGGACTGAAGCTCGCCCGCAAGGCAAGCCAGTACTATGCCAAGGCGCAGTCCATGGGCCAATCGGCCCTCCCGCTCTGCTATGCGCTGGCTGTCAGTGAGGAGAACGCTGCCGGTGCCAGGATCGTCACCGCCCCGACCTGTGGCGCTTCGGGGGTGCTACCCGGGGTGCTGCACTACTTTGCCGTCCACGAGAAGGTGGCCAAGGTCAAGATCATCCGAGCTCTCCTCACCGCCGGCCTCATCGGCAATCTGGTGAAGAGCAACGGCTCCATCAGCGGCGCGGAGG
>JALOBD010000247.1 GCA_023228445.1 Sphaerochaeta sp.
CCATTGGGACAACCTCGCATAATCTCAACGACCCCGTTGTCCTGGGCAACCTTGAAATTGGGCACCACAAAGTGGCGAAAGCCCACTTCTTCGTTCTGGCCGAACGTCTCATCGATATAGCGCACGGCACGAACCTTGCCCGGGTACCAGAGGTAGTCGAGCTCCTTGAGACGAGCCAATCGCTCTTCCCTCCCCTCATGGTTCCGCTTCGACTCGACAAGGAGCCTTGCCACCTCCTCTAGACCCCCTTCCGCCTCTCCGATGTAGACAAAGTCGAAGAATGGGGCGAAGGGCAAGGGGTTGGTCACCGCAGGACCACCGGCGATGACAATCGGGTGGTCATCACCACGGTCCGTGGAGTGCAGTGGGATCATGCCGAGGTCGAGGACCTGCAGGACGTTGGTCGCAGAGAGCTCATAGCCGATGGAGATGCCCAGCAGGTCGAGATCACAGAGCGCCACCTTTTGTTCAAGCGTATAGAGGGGAACACCTCGCTCTCGAAGCAATGCCTCGAAGTCAGGGGCGACGCTGAAGACCCGATCACAGGAAACTTCATCGATCCTGTTGAGCCGGTCGTAGAGAATGCGGATCGCATTGTTGCTCATCCCGATCTCATAGAGGTCGGGAAAGCAGATCGCCGCATGCAGCTCCACGGCCGTGTGATCCTTCTCCCCGTAGATGAACTCCCCCCCGGTATACCGGCTGGGGTTCTGTATGGTCAACAGTGCATCGTGTATCGAATCGATCATCGTCAATGATTCCTTGTCAGAGGCCTTGTGAGAGGCTTCGGTATTTGTTGGCGAGGACCCGCACGTCCGCCATCGTGTAGAAGCGAGAAAGCGCCGCATAGAGGAGCAACCGGTCTGCATCGCTGAGCGAGCGGCTCTCGTACCGTGCTGCCACGGCGGCAAGGAGCGTGGCATCGCTCTTTTCCTGTTCCAATTGGGCCGCTTCCCACAGCAGAGCAATGGCCTCGCCCTCGTCCAGCGCGTCCAAGGCGCGTTCGATCATCTCACTTTGGGCGTGGGAGCGGATGAGCAGCTGGGCGTATGAGCGCGCCTCGAGGGTGTCGCTGAGGTAGTGGATGAAGATTCTGTTGGCCTCACCCTGCATACCTGCAGTCATGAGTGCCTGGTAGTAGGAAGGAGCAAGGGCGCTATCCATCAGATCACGCTCCTCCAGGATCCGTCCTTGTTCAATGGCATGGGTGCCCTCAGGCAGCAGAACGGCAAGCCTCCTCGCTTCGGCGGTGATCTCCGCTTCATAGGCGAGGGCAAAGTAGAGGTTGATCGTTCGTTGGGCAAGGTTGATCTCTCTGCGCTCATAGCGGGCCCTGGCCATCCAATAGAGGTCTTCAACCTGGTGCTCCTGTTCAAAGCGCTCGCTTGACACCTGGAGCACCCGCTCCCACTGCCCGCTCTCTCCAAGCGTTGCATAGCGTGGTTCATCACCGTTGCAACTACTGAATAAAAGAAGGAAAGAGAGGAGAATAAGGATCGCGCTCTGCTCTGCTCTCATTCTTACCTCTCTCCATTTACAAAAAACAAGGCAGGCAATAAGCCGGGTTCTGTCGTGGATGATCATCTATCTAGCCATCCTGTTACCAGGATGGTCAAGCAACCTACCCGCAGGCATTGGACGGACAGCCCTGCCTGCTGCTTGGTCTTGCTCCTGACGAGGCTTGCCCTGCCACCGCTGTTACCAGCGGCGCGGTGGGCTCTTACCCCACCATTTCACCCTTACCCTCTCGGGCGGTATATTTTCTGTGGCGCTCTCTGTAGCGTTGCCGCTCCCGGGCGTTACCCGGCGTCATGTCCTCTGGAGCCCGGACTTTCCTCGTGCACTCTCGTGCCCGCGATCATCTCGCCTACCTTGTAAAAAACCTAGAGCAAATCGTCGAACTCACCTGAATCGACGAAGTCGGCCAAACCACCCTCCTCGATCTCCACATCGCTGAGGCTCTTGCGGAACTGCTCATCAGCGCCTTCGATCTCCTCGTAGTAGAGGATGCGGCTGCAGTAGGGGCAGAACTCGATCCGCTGGGCCGATCGTACGTCATTGACGAATTGGACCGGGAGTACCACATGGCAACCCTGACAGACCAAGCCGTGCACCGGTACGATTCCTTTGCCCTTCTTGTTGCGCACGATGTTGCTGAACTTGTTGAAGAGGTCTTCGGAGAGGTCCTCGCGGATGTAGCCGTCGCACTTCTTCTCAAGTGCATCGAGGGCCGCCTGCTTCTCTGCGAGCAACGCCTCGATCTTGCTGGTCTCGTCGTCGACCTCTGCCTTCTGCAGGCTCATCAGCTCCTCTTTGTCGGTAAGCCGTTCACCAAACTCGTTGACCTGCTTGTCCTTGACATGCAGCTGCTTGAGCAACGACTGTTCTTTGGCCGCCGCATCCTTGATCTCCTTCTCCAAGGCCTCGAATTCGCGCTGGGTGGAGATCAACTCCATCTGCTTCTCGCTGTTCTCCCGGGCCCTGACCGCTTCCTCATACTGGATGCGCAGCGTCTTCAACTCAATCTTCGCCGCTTCGCTGCGCTCGTGCTCCTCGATATATTCCAAGTTGATCCGGTTGAGCAGCTCCTGCTTGACCTTGAGGTCCCTGGGCAACTTGACGATCTCGTCCTCGAGTGCGAAGCGTGCGCTCAGGTCCTCTTGCAGTTGGTTGAGCTTTTCAAATACCTGCGATTCTTCCATCATCTTCTCCTACTCTA
>JALOBD010000248.1 GCA_023228445.1 Sphaerochaeta sp.
ATCAAGGCTATCTGGGAGCGGACCGCCGCTCTCTTGGAGGTGCTATGAAGATAACCATGCTGGTTGAGAACACCAGCTCACAGAGCTCCATCGGCGCTCAACACGGCCTCTCGTTGCTCGCAGAGATCGCAGGCACGACAATCCTCTTCGACATGGGCAGCGACGATCTCTTTGCCAAGAATGCCGCCGTATTGGGCATCGACCTCACCCGTGTCGACATGGCCATCCTCAGTCACGGCCACTGGGACCATGGCGGAGGCATCAAGGCCTTCTTCGCTCTCAACGACCACGCCCCGCTCTTTGTCCAGAAGGGCGCCTTCGGCCCCTACTACTCACTCAGAGGTGATGGGGAGTACCATTGGGCTGGTCTTGACCACACGCTCGCTGAGAACAAGAGGATCATCTTCACCGAGGGTGAGCGAACCCTCGGGCAAGGCATCACCCTCTTTGATGGGATAGATGACCGTTATGGCGTACCGCGGGGCAACCAGACCCTCTTTGCACGAACAGGTGATGCCTATGAGGTGGACCGCTTCTCCCACGAACAGTACCTCGCCCTTGAAGAGGAGGGAACGCTGGTTCTCATCACCGGCTGCTCCCACCGTGGCATCGCCAATATCATGGAGGCAGTTCACACGCGATGGAAACGGTGGCCCGATGTGGTCATCGGGGGCTTTCACCTGATGGACTACACCACCGATGATGAGGAGGAGCTCTCCAAGCTCGCCGGCCAGCTGCTCGCAACCGGGGCGACCTTCCACACGTGCCACTGCACCGGGACGGAGAGCTATGAGGTGCTCAAGCATATCATGGGAGAAGCGCTTCACTGGGCAAGTGGAGCAATGACATACACAATCTAGGGAGAGAATGAGATGAAGAAAATTGCCGTAGCAAGCGACAACAAGACCGTCTGTGGCCACTTCGGCCACTGTGAGAGCTTTGAGATCTTTGAGACCGAGGGAGGAAAAATCCTTGCCGAGCAGAGCGTAGCCAATCCAGGCCATAAGCCTGGCTTCCTTCCCAACTACCTCAACGAAGCTGGGGTGCATGTCATTATCAGCGGAGGTATGGGAGGTGGGGCTGTGCAGATCTTCGAGGAGCACGGCATCGAGGTAGTCCTCGGAGCGAAGGGCAACAGCAAGGCGGTGGTACAAGCCTACCTTGACGGAACCCTTGAGGCGGGCGGCTCGGTGTGCAGGGAGCACAACCACTGAGAATATTTTCATTGTTTTTTGCTCCATCCTTTTCGATGGAGCTTTTTTTATGTCAACAATTTTGATATACAATTCTTATAATTTCATCATATGAAGCGCTTAAACGCCCTTACCTCCTTCTTTATACAACGTATTTGATATCGGGTTGTAGACTGACAACTAATATATTACCATTAGGTTGGCTTAAATTATCGCACCGTTTCGACGGTGCAAGGAGAAGTATTTGTATGATTGAATTCAGGAACGTGACCAAGCGCTATGGGTCCGTGACTATCTTGGACGAGGTGAGCTTTACCATCAAGCGTGGCCAGTTCGTCGTCCTGATCGGACCCTCCGGCTGTGGAAAGACCACGACCCTGAGAACGATAAACCGTCTCATTGAACCGAAGGCGGGCACCGTCTTCATCGATGGCAAGGATGTCACGCTGCAGAACGCCGTTGAGCTGAGGAGGAAGATCGGCTATGTCATCCAGCAGATCGGCCTCTTTCCCAACATGACAGTACAGCAGAACATCAGCGTCGTGCCCAAACTCTTGAAGTACACCCCATCCGAGTGCGAGCAGATCACCCGCGACCTGCTCGCTTTAGTGGAGATGCCGTATGAGGAGCATGCCCACAAGTACCCGAGCGAGCTCAGCGGCGGGCAGCAGCAGCGCATCGGGGTGCTGCGCGCCCTCGCCGCCTCCCCTCCCATCGTTCTCATGGACGAGCCCTTCGGGGCCCTCGACCCGGTGACCCGCGACAGCCTGCAGGAGGAGGTCAAGCGGATCCAACGCAAGCTGAAGAAGACGATCGTCTTCGTCACCCACGACATGGATGAGGCCCTGCGCCTCGCTGATACGATCATCTTCATGGATGAGGGACGAATCCTGCAGATGGCAAGCCCTGAGGAGATGCTCCATAAGCCGGCCGGCACCATCATCAAGAACTTCCTTGGCCGACATGCCGAGGAGGGGGCAAACGGCGCTCCCAAGCGGGCCGAGGCATTCATGAAGAAGCGGGTGTACACGGTACATGAGAGCGCCAAGACCCTCGAATCGATCGAGCGGATGCGCAAGCGTGAAGTCAACAGCCTGGTGGTCATCGATGATGACGACCACTACCTGGGCACCGTCTCCATCGAGGCCATCAAGCAGCGGGGCAAGGCTGGGCGGGTGATCAGCGAATATATCAATACCGACACCTTGACGGTGAAGCGCAGTGACGATGCAAAGGAGGCGCTGGACAAGCTGCTCGCCTCAAGTGAGAACTACGTCATCGTTCTCAACGACGATCGGAGCGTGGCCGGCATCATCACCCGTACCAGCACCGCCAAGGCGATGGGCGAGGCGTTGTGGGGGGAGATCGAATCATGAAGTTGATCACCCTTTACGCTGACCACTCTCTGGCGCTTCTCTCCAGCCTCACCACCCATATCATGTTGGTCGTCGTATCGGTGGTCCTGGGCACCATCATCGCCATCCCGCTGGCAGTCCTTCTGACCAGAAC
>JALOBD010000249.1 GCA_023228445.1 Sphaerochaeta sp.
GAACTCTTCAAAGCGCATCATGGGGTGGCATACCTCCTTCGACAGAGTGGGCGGTACATGCAGTCAGTACAGCTCGTCTGTGACGGGGTGGCCATCAAGCGGCCATCATCGACTGCTTCAAGGAGGGTAGCAAGGCGCCAGGTGAGCACGTCGCGAGCAAGGTCGGCCTCCTCGCTCCCCTCCCCCTCCCAGAGAGTGAAGTACTTCCCCTCCTTGACGCTATAGTAGGCGGCGATGGTACAAGCCTGGTCCCCCTTCGCCTCGATGAGGCGCTGGTAGAGGGGCAGTTGGTAGCTCTTGGGTCGTTCATCGATCTTTTTCATCGGAGGCTTCCCCTTCTTGTAGTCAATGACCCCAAGACGCCCCGGCTCGCACTCGACGATCCGGTCGATCCGCCCATTGAGGTACATCCCCCCCTCGGTATGGGCACACTTCTCCTCAATGGCGATGGAGTGCATCCCATCAAAGAGCCGTCTCTCCTCGCCCAGGATATCGAGCAGCAGGAGGCGGTGTTCGCCTATGATCCACGCCCTGATGGAGGGCGTGGGGCCTTTTTGACCGTAGACAGCCACCATCGCTTCATCAAAGAGGGAGAGCAACATGGTGCGGTACTCCGTATCCTTGTGCGATTCAAAGACCTTGATGGTGTTGAAGAAGCGCTGGAAGACAAGGTGTTCGACCGTCCCGATGAGTCGGTGGTCGACCAATGAGCTCTCCCACTCCACCTCATCGATCTTCAAGAGGTACCGGGCAAGGAATGCGTAGGGACAGCGGTCGAAGAGGTCGATCTTGGTGGCAGAGAGTGCGAGCAGCGCCACCCCGTCATGCTCCTCCTTCAGGCGCACGACCAGCGACGGGTGGATGGGGTGACGGGTGTAGTCATCCGTGCGTGCCCTGAGTGTCGTCTGCAGTGCATTGGAAAACCTCCGGCGTTGGGAAGGAAGGGAGCGTACCCCTTCCCTCCTCTCGCCGCGCCAGAGGGCAAGCTCAGCGTGGTATGGGTCGCTTTCCAACCGGGCAGCCTTCGTGAGGTATTGCAGTCGTCCCGCTTCAAAGAAGGGGGCGGGGGGCAACGTTTCTCCCTCGTAGCGCCGCAGGTGGCAGGAGAGGGTGACCGAAGCGATGGGCAGGCACGCCGAACGCAGATGCGCCACCGTGGTGTCGCGTTGGCTGTGCTCCTCCTCCTCGGGGAGGAAGAAGAGCGGGCGCTCGACGACCGCTCCCCCCTCCTGGTCGAGGCCGATGACAAAGAGGTGCTGACTGTTCAACGTGGCCACTTGGGGCCAGGCGTAGACGGCAACCCCACTGCCCTGCCCCTGGAAGACGTACCGTTTGGTTCTCAGCGTGGTGATGAGCCAGCTGAAGAGCCGGGTGTAGGCGGTGGTGTTTGTACGTCCCATCGCCCGCTCGATCTCAGCGATGGCATCGAGGCAGAAGGAGTAGACCTCCTCTCCGGCACTGCCCCTCCACTGCGTTTCAATGAAGTAGGTGTCCTGGAAGTGGTTGAGCTTGCGCCTGAGCTCGGGCACGTTCGTTGCCTCGACAACCGCGACGATGCTCTCCTTGAAGGCACGATACCAGCTGACCAGTTCTCCCTCATGAAGACGATCGATGAACTGGTCGCTTTGATGGATTGAACCCTCGAAGATTGATTTGTCGATGGCCCGACGGATGAAACGGTGGGCGACCTGGGTATCGAGCCAGGGCACCGATGGATCGAGCAAGAGGCTCTTCAGGCTCTCCAGGCTGAAGGAGTCGTCGTAGACTTCGCTCAGGCGGAGCAAAAACCGCCCGCCAGGGTAGTCGAGCGGACTGCCGCCCTCACGGATGGAGAGGGGGATATCATAGTGGGCCGCCTCTTCGCTAAGGATCGGCACGAGCGTGTCGGAGGCAGCACAACCGATGGTGATGGCAGAGCTCTCCACCCCCTGCTCCAGCAGTGAGGCGATGGCGCGAAGCGTGGAGCGGATCTCCTGGATGTGGTTGGGGTAGACGGCAAGGGTGGCCAGCTCAACGTCAGGGGTGGGCAGCAGCTCGATATTCGGTGGCCAGCCCAGCTCTTCAAGGAGGGGCACCGCCCGGGCGATGGTGTCACTGTAGAGGATGATGTACCGTACCCTGTCATTCCAGTTTGGGGGAAGGGAGGATCGCTCGTAGCGCCCCTCGAAGAGCTGGTGGGCCGAGAGGAAGCGCCGGTACTCGCCATAGAGGAGCAAGAGGTCGCTCTTGAGTGGACCATCGAGGCGGGCGAGCAGCTCCTCATCGCCAACGACGTACTCCAAGGAGGGCAGTAGCGCCGCAATGGTGCGTTCAAGACGCCGGTAGGATTGGGGGTAGCGGGGGTTGACCAAGCGCAAGAGCTCCACCCCCTCTTCGATCAAGCGGTGGACAAAGAGCTGGCGGATCAAGGCATTGGAGGGCTCCAGTGCTGCCGAATGCGCTAAAAACTGGCTGCCGAAGGTGTCGAAGGAGATGGCACGATCTCGCAGAATCGCTCCTCTGCCGGAGTACAGCGCATAGTCGACCAGCGCTGAGCGAGCGGCCGCCTCGGTGGGGAAGATACAGATTGCCCCCGTCTCGAAGGCGCTGAACACGTACGATCGCTTGTCCATGGTCGTTGCAGTATACCACGTTTAGGGCTAGGATGATGAGCGATGAAACGCACATTTGCCGATATTCCCCATTGGCGTCTGCGCCT
>JALOBD010000250.1 GCA_023228445.1 Sphaerochaeta sp.
GTTCCAGACCCAACTCAGTCGGGCAGCGACGGTGAACCGGTCGGTTCTGCTCGTCGGTGAGCGGGGAAGCGGCAAGGAGATCGCAGCCCGCCGCCTGCACTTCCTCTCGCCCCGGTGGCAGCAGAACCTGGTCACCGTCAACTGTGCGGCCTTGCCCCCGTCCCTGATCGAGACCGAGCTCTTCGGCTACGAGCAGGGGGCGTTCACCGGGGCCAACAAGACGCGCAAGGGGCGGTTCGAGGAGGCACAGGGTGGTACCCTCTTCCTCGATGAGATCGGCCTCATCCCCCTTGAGGTGCAGGAGAAGATCCTCCGGGTCGTCGAGTATGGAACGTATGAACGGGTCGGTTCGTCGATCACCCACGAGGTGAACGTGAGGATCATCGGGGCTACCAATGCCGATCTGCCAACCCTCTGCAGGGAGGGGCAATTCAAACAGGACCTGCTCGATCGCCTCTCCTTCGAGGTGCTCTTCCTCCCTCCGCTACGGGAACGGGGGGAGGACATCATCCTCTTGGCCACCTACTTTGCCAACAAGATGGCACTGGAGTGTGGACGCGAGCCGACGGTCCGGTTCAGTGAGGAGGTGCAGAGACAGTTGTTCACCTATCCGTGGCCGGGCAATGTCCGTGAGCTGAAGAATGTCGTCGAGCGTGCCGTCTACCGCAGCGATGAGCAGATGATCGAGACCCTGCAATTCGATCCCTTCAAGAACCCCTTCTCAGCAGCCCAGGTTCCTGCATCAGAGGATCTGAGCGTCGACCTTGCCCGGTTCGAGGAGGCGAAGGTCGACGTCGAGGTCCGCTACCTCACCGAGGCGCTCAAAGTGGGCGGAGGAAACCAGAAGGAGGCGGCCCGGTTGCTGGGGTTGACCTACGACCAGCTGCGCGGCCTCTACCGCAAGCACCAGAGCCGCCTACAAGAAGAGAGGGCAGAGTAACTGCCCTCCCAGAAGTGTATTGAATCGATGCTATCAACTGCGCGGCAAGAGGATGGCAAGACCCAGGTAGGTGACGGTCGCGGCGAGAAAGCCGAACCGGAAGAGGAGCACGGCAGCGATGATCCGGATCAACAGGACCGGAAGTCCGCTCTTGTGGGCAAGCAGTGAACAGACGCCGAGCAACAGCGGCTGGGCCCCTCCCTCCTCATCGCGGTACATCACTTCGTCTCCTCCTTCTTCTCTTCTTTCTTCTCATCCTTCTTCTTTTTGGCGCTCATTTCAGCCTTGAGCTTGGTCAGCTCCTCTTCGACGGCCGCATCGCTCTCCATCTTGGCAAACTCATCGCTCTTCGAGCCCGTGCCTTGGTAGCCTGCCATCTGGGCGTCCGCCTCCATCCGCTCGATCTTGCTCTCCAGCTCGCTGAACTTGGCGGCAATCTCGGCGCTGTCGCTCTTCTTCAGTGTCTTGGCTACCTCACTCTTCTCCTTGGCGCTTTTGGCTCGGTGAACGAGGATCTGGCGCTTCTCCTTCACCTCTGCCAGCTTGTCGGCGATCTGGGTCAGCTGTGTGCTCTGGCTCGCCAGGATGGTGGAGAGATTCTCCTCCTGGCTCTCGATCATGGCGATCTGGGTGAGGGCCTGCTTCTTGGCCACAAGCGCCTCCCGGGCCAACTCCTCACGGTCGTTGGCCACCGCAAGCTTGGCCCGCTCATCCCAGCGCGCCACACTGGCGGTGAGGTCCTTCTTCTGTCGCGCAAGCGAGGCGAGCTCGCCCTTGCGCTCAGCCATCGAGGCGCGTGCTTTGTCCTGAGTCTCCTCAAGCTCCCGGATCATGAGGCTGATCATCTTCTCGGGATCCTCGATCCGGTCGAGGGCGCTGTTGAGGTTTGCAGAAAAAATGTCTCTCATTCGTTTGAACATTCTCATTGATTACTCCTTGCTGCCGTCTTCGGCACCTGTGTTTGTATTGACGCTTATCACTGATGCAAAAGGTGTGCCAACTTTGAAAACTCCGATAAAACACCGCGTTTTGGATACCATTTCACCGCATGCGGCCCATTGTGGTAAATTTCGCCACAGATGGTCGCCAATTATACCAACTGGGAGAGCTTGTGCGGGGGTACTCAAGTGTGTAGACTGAAGCTCATGAGTACCCTCTATCTGGTGGCAACCCCGATCGGAAATCTCGCTGATATCACCTATCGGGCCGTCGAGACGCTCTCGAACGTCGATGTCATCGCCTGCGAGGACACACGCCACACCCAACAGCTGCTCTGCCACTACCACATCTCCAAACGCCTGATCGCCACCCATGCCCACAACGAGGAAGCCTCGGCAAAAGGGATCATCTCTCTGTTGGCAGCGGGGCAGACGGTCGCCTTCGTCAGCGATGCCGGAACGCCCTCTATCAGCGATCCTGGCAGTCGGCTTGTGGAGGCGGTGCGGAGCGCCGGTTTCTCCGTTGTCCCGATTCCCGGCGTCTCTGCGTTCACCACGCTGGTGAGTGTCGCCGGTCTGGTGGGCAAGGCCATCACCTTCGAGGGCTTCCTCTCCCCCAAGAGCGGGAGGCGGAGGGGACGCCTCGCACTCCTCTTGGAGCGTGGTGAGGCCTTCGTCATCTATGAGAGCCCCTTTCGGGTGGTGAAGACCCTCGCTGATCTGGCAGACCTCGCACCTGAGCGCAAGGTGGTCATCGGACGGGAGATGACCAAGAAGTTTGAGGAGTTCATCACCGGCCA
>JALOBD010000251.1 GCA_023228445.1 Sphaerochaeta sp.
CTTCACCCGGGCCAGTGACTACCTTGCAAGCCATGAGGCGCAGCAGACGGTGACCATCGGCCAGGACCTCGCCGATGGTGCCTTCGACGGCTTTGCCTCCTGGGCGGAGAAGTGGGACAACCACGACCTCTGGGCGAAGGTGGGGGAGGCTCGCTCGCTTTGGCAGCAGGCAAAGGAACGGGTCATTACATCTCATCACCTCCCCGCTGCTTCATCAGAGGACTTCTATACGTGGAGTGGGGTACTCCCAGCTGAGCTGCAGGAGATGGCACAAAAAGGTATCGCAGCCCGCCTGAGGACGCTCAGCACCACCCACTTCGGCCTCTCAGTCCCGGTGATGAACACCCACCGCCTGGAGGTCGCCCACCAGGGTGCCGACAAGGCCATCGAAGAGACCAAACGCTTCCTGTCGGCGGTGGAGGCCAATACAGCGCCCGTCGTGCTCCCTGCCCCCCAAGTCCCGCACTATCAAGGGGTATCTTCCACTGCCACCCACGATGCCAATGGGAGGGTGATCATTGAGAGTGATGGCTCTGTCTTTACCATTGAGAGTCCGTGGGTGACCTACGCCAAGAGGAGGCAAGTGAGCCAGGATGTCGTGGTGAAAGAGAGAACGAGTAGCGGAACCATCGTCCTTCCCGGTGAGGGCGCTGCGGTGGTGTGGCAGCGCACTGTGACCGTGGATACGGAGACGGGGACACTGATCGTCAACATCGATGTGCAGTACCCCGACACCGAGCACAGCGCCTACTCCAAGGCAAAGACGCTTCACCTGGGGCGAAGCTGGGATGGACGGTGGAGCGAGGTCGCCCCCTGTGAGATCACCCTCTTTGATGAGCTTCCCCTCTCCCAGACGGTGACGGTCTACAAGCAGGACTTCTCGAGCCAGACGAGCTCCTACGACCTCGACTACTGGGGGAAGAACAAGAAGTTGGCGTCCATCAACAACCACGTCACACCCTCCTGGCTCGCCCTCAGTGATGGTTCTTGCGGCCTCTTGATAGCCCAAGACTGTACAAAGATGCATGGGTTTGCCGCCATACCGCTGCGACAGACCATCAAAAGGGGGAGGCAACGCATCAGTGCCAACCCCTTGGGAACCTACTGGGGGCCACAGTACCACTACCCGCTGGCAAGGAATGGGTGGGGACGGTTGGCCGCGATGCTCACGGCAGAGCATCTCTACCCAAGCGCTCCGTCGTGGGCTGGCAAGCGTGCGGCGTTTTCGCTGCTCCTCGCCCCGTATCAAGGAAGCCACCCTTCCAAAGGGTTGTGCTTGCTGGCCGAGTATTGGTCACAGGAAGGAAGATTGCCATGAAGAGGCTCAGGTGTAACGAGGGAATGAACGACAACGGCCAGTGGCCAACGGGAGGGATGGGATGGAACGCAAGGTTGGGCTGAAGACACTGGTGGCCTACGGGCTGGGGGATATGTACGGCGGTGGTGCCTTCATGATCGTGGGGATGCTCTTCCTCTTCTACCTCACCGAGGTGGTGGGCCTCTCACCGGCGTTGGCCGGCCTTGTCTTTGGTATCGGCAAGGTGTGGGATGCGGTGAGCGACCCCCTGATGGGCTACCTCAGCGATCGCACTCGGAGCCGCTATGGGCGTCGACGGGTGTACTTCCTTGCCGGCATCGTGCCGATCGCCATCTCGTTCATCATTCTCTGGCTGCCGCTGAAGACGGAGCGCCAAGGGCTGCTCTTTCTCTACTACAGCTTCGCCTATGTGGTCTTTGCCACCGTCTTTACGATGGTGATGATCCCCTACTCGGCCCTGGCCGCCGAGCTCTCCGCCGACTACGAGGTGCGTAATCGCCTCTCTGGTTCGCGCCTCCTCTTCTCCGGCTTCTCGTCACTGCTCGCAGCCACGGTACCCAAGATCATCATTGATTCCTCCAAAGGCCCACCGTCAGCCGGATACGTGGCGATGTCGATCGTCTTCGGCATCTTCTTCGCCCTGCCGTGGATCATCACCTTCTTCGGCACATGGGAGGATGACCACGCGATGGAGGAGAGCTACTCACAGAACTTCCTCACCGAGTTTCTCTCGATCTTCAAGAATCGCTCCTTCAACATCCACATCGCGATGTACGTGTGTGCTTACAGCGCCATCGACTTCCTGATGGCGCTCTTCACCTACTACCTGACCTACTACCTTCGTCGTGATGGGATCTACTCCATCTCGATGGGCACCTTGATGGTCGTCCAGCTGGCCATGATCGTCGTGTATGTGAAGATCTCCAATACACGGGGCAAGCGCTTCGCCTACCAGATGGGCATGCTCATCTGGCTCGTGGGGATGTTCCTCACCCTCGCTCTCAGCTCCTCGTCGTCCATCTCTGTGATCGCGGCCGTCTGTGCCGTCATCGGATCGGGGACCGCGGCCGCTGTCTACATCCCCTATGCGATCTTGCCCAACGTCATCGATGTCGATGAGTTGATGACCGGCACCCAACGCTCCGGTGTCTACTCAGGGGCGCTGACACTGATGCGCAAGCTCGTCCAAGGAGCGCTTGTCATGCCAGCGATCGGCTTCTTCCTCCAGCTCGTCGGCTTCGTCTCGCATGCTGAGCAGACCCCGGAGGTGCTCACCCGCTTCTTCATCTTCTTCATCGGCGGTCCCACGCTCTTGATCGCAGGCGGCATCATCATCGCCTTCTTCTTCCACCTC
>JALOBD010000252.1 GCA_023228445.1 Sphaerochaeta sp.
CGATGAGCGGGCAGCGGTGGCCCCCTCATCGGTGCAGGAGATGGAGAGCAGTGCGACAAGGCAGAGGGAGAGGAACAGTAGATTTGATAATCGTCTCTTCATGTCATCCTCCACCATGTAAGGAGAGGAGGTGCCCATCTTGCTTCAACCCCTTTCATTTTCACAGTCAAGGGGGTAGCATGCAGGCATGCAATTCTTTGTCAGGATCGCCTTGCTGGTCACCATGGCCGCCGTTGTCTTTCTCAACCCGCTCTCCCTGGGCCGGGCGATCTACTACGCCCTCTGTGTGCTCCTCTTTGGCCTCGGTTTCATCTTCTGGGTCACCACGTGGCATATCGGGCGCAGACGGGCTGGAGGGCACGTCGATGGGAAAATCCTCTGCCACCAGAGTGGTTCACTCTCCTCGTCGCTTGATGAGAAGCGGATATGGGGCGCTCTGATCGTCACCGAGCAGCACATCCTCTTTCTGGTGCGCCGGGGCTCGGTCGTAGAGACCGCGTGGTGCATCGAGCGAGTGGCGGTGGTCCAGTGCCTCCCGTTTATCACGAAGAGAAAAAGAGGCCTCCTCTTCACAGCCGAAGAGGAGAGCCGATACTTCTATACAAACGGTGCCGAGCCGCTGCTCACGTGCCTGAAAATCCCTCAAAAGGAGAAGGAGATGCCGATACGGGCCGGTTCAAGGGCAAAGGAGAAGCCGTTGCTGTAGTGCCAGTACCCGGAGAGCCCAACATCGAAGAAGAGTGCGAGGCGGTCGACGATCTCATAGCGGATGCCTCCCACCGCACGGGCAACAAGGCCGAAGTCCGGTTTTGCAGAGAAGAGCATCGATGGACCGAGGGAGAGGGTCAGCGGATAACTGAGCTTGGACTCGCTCTTGAAGGTCCACCGAACGCTGGCCACCAGGTCGAGGTTCACGTCGCCGCCCTTCTTTCCGATGGCAACGCCGCCACCCAAGCTGAAGAGATCGCTTTGGCGGTGAAGCACACCCAATTCAGCGTTGAAGCCCCCTGCCTTGAGGGCGGGGAAGGGGAGGTGGACGAGTGAGATTCGCGCCTCAGTCTCCCATTTTGACTCTGTTCTCTCTCGCTCGACGCGGGCGGTGGGGATCACATCTGATTCTGTGGCGACCACCGTCTCCTCGATGTCCAGGGTTGAATCGTCGATTCCAACCGGCTCGGAGGAGAGAGGCGTGGGCAGCTGTTCATCCTCGCTGATCTGAGGAGGCTGCTCACCCTCGACTGGCCGAGGTGTTGTCTCTTCAACCTCGATGGGCGTGACAAGCTCTTCGGCTTGGCTACCCTGAGCAGGCTGTTCAGCCACGATGGGAGCGGGAAGCTCGACCTCCGGTGGCGTCGGTTTGATCTCGAGCAGTGAGAGATCGATGGGAAGGGGGGCAGCGAGGGCGAAGAGGTCACTGCCGAAGATTTCTTCGAGCTCTGTGAAGGGGATGATCGTCACCTCAACCTCATCATAGGGGATTTCAGCGGCTATGGCTTGGATATCGACAGGTTCTTCCTCGGCCACCGGTGCCTCAGCCTCGAGGAGTGGTTCTACCATGGGCACTTCGGCTACCGGTAGTTCGACTGTCGGTGATTCGACTACCTGCTCTTCGGCCGCTGGTGCTTCGACTACCAGTGCTTCGGCTGGTACCACCATCGCAGGCAGCAAGGGCTCGGCACTTGCTTCGAGCTCAGCAGGAGGAAGTGGTTGTACGGGCAACGCTTCTTCGACCTCAATTTCGCGCTGGACCGTCGCTTGCTCGGGCGATGGTGCCTCAGCACCTTTCTCCACCGTGGTCTTGGAGCCGATATCTGACAGAGGCAGGAACTCCAGATACCAGTAGACACCGGCTGCCACGGTCAATACGGCGATGATGATCAATGCTATCACGCTGCCTCTGCTCACTCTCTACTCCTTGGTCACTAGTATAACACCAGAACGTGCATTTTTTATACATATAGAATCTTTTCTTCACCATATCCCCATAAATAGGTACCCATTTTGGAGAATATTCACCGTCCCCCGGCTGTGGTAGCCTCGCAAACGGAGGAGAAAGGATGAAAAAGATTGCCGGTCTCATCATCGTACTATATGCCCTCATGCCACTTGTGGCCAGAGAGGGACTTGCCGTTGCCGTCGACCTTGGTTCATTTGAAAGCATCCTCTTCGACACTGCCCACCTCTCGATTGATTTGACCCTCGACCTCAACGAAGAGTTCGCGTTGCGCCTCCCTATCACAATGACCGCTGAACGGGTGTACGACGGGCCCTGGTACCTGGAAGGGGGAATCTTTCTCAACTACCACCCACTCGGGTGGCCGCTTTTCATCTCCCTCTCGCTGGCTCAGGTCGGGGTGTTGATCAATGCGAGGTGGGAGGAGGAGCCGGCAGTGCTCTTCCTCAATGAGATGGCGGTGGGGTGGCACTTTTCAATCCCGCCGGCCATCGTGTTGGTCCCGATGGTGATCATACGCGATCCCAATCGGGTCTTTGAGGGCGAGTATGCCCAGATGGTTGACATCTTCGCACACTACCCCATGGTTCGCTGCTCGCTCTTGTTCGGTTGGACCTTTCCTGTTGGCCAGCCGAGGGCAACGCGAGAGTGAAGGGTATGGAGAACAGGAGAGGGAGGAGTCTCATGATACGCAGTGTAGG
>JALOBD010000253.1 GCA_023228445.1 Sphaerochaeta sp.
ACGACGATTCTTCGGTCGCGGATGGGGCATGGGAGGCGGCGCTTCGATGCCGTTTGCCGCTCCTGCAATTTCGCTGGAAGAGCGCAAACGGTTTCTCGAGGAGGAGCTGAAAGAGATCGATGCCCTCTTGGCAAAGGAGAGCGGGGCTGAATGAGCCGCCCCATGAAGTGGCGAACGGTATGTTCGCTGCCTGATATCACCAAGTTCGGCCCCATCGATGGGGCCTTCTTGGAAGAACCCGTCGTAATGGGGATCGATGAGTACGAGACTCTCAGGCTCATCGACTACGAGGGGATGAACCAACTCGAGTGTTCAGAGCAACTGGGTGTCAGCCGCTCCACCGTACAGGGGATCTATGACAGCGCCCGTCGCAAGGTGACCCGTGCCCTCGTGGAGGCCCGTCCCCTCCTCATCGAGGGGGGTGAATACCGCCTTGCCGAACACCGGGGACGGGGCAGGGGCTGTGGCCGTGGCTGCAGACAGAGACAGAGACAAAGACAAGGAGAACGCATCGTATGATCATCGCAGTACCAGCTGAGAACCAGAGCCTGGACAGCCCCATCTGCCAATCGTTCGGCAGGGCCCCGTTTTTTTGCATCTATGACACCGGCAGTGAGAGCTCCCGGTTTCTCGACAACACCGCCAAGGAGGCAAGCGGAGGCGCTGGCATCGAGGCAGCGCAGCTACTCGTTGACCAGAACATCGATGCCTTGATCACCTATCGCCTCGGTGAGAACGCCGCCCGGGTCTTCAGGGCAGCGAACACCAAGTTGCTGAAGGCGGTCAACCTCTCCATCGCTGACAACGTGGCCAACTTCCTTGAAGAGAAGCTCGCGAGCTTGGAAGATATCCATAGCGGCTATCACCATGGCTGAGAACCTCACCATCGCGGTGCTCAGCGGCAAGGGGGGAACCGGTAAGACCATGGTCAGCGTAAACCTTGCCGCGGTAGCAACGGGTGCCACCTACATCGACTGCGATGTGGAGGAGCCCAACGGGCACCTCTTCCTCAAGCCCAAGGTCTTTGAGGAGGAGACCATCACCATCGGCAAACCCGAAGTGGACCAACGCCGCTGTGATGGCTGCAAGATCTGCAGCGACGCCTGCGCCTTCAAGGCGCTGGCTGTTGTCAACAAGAAACTATTGATCTTCCCTGAGATCTGCCACAGCTGTGGGCTCTGCTACCACCTCTGCCCCCAAGGGGCCCTCATCGAGGTAGAGCAGAGCCTCGGTGTATTGAGCAAGGGGTATCGCGATGACCTCTTGGTCCTCTCAGCTGAACTGAAGATCGGGGAACCGAGCGGTGTTCCCCTCATCAAGGCCCTCATCAACAACATCAAAGGCGGTATCACGATCATCGACGGGCCGCCGGGAAGCGGGTGTCTGGTCCACGAGACCATTGCTCGAGCCGACTTCTGTCTGCTCGTCGCCGAACCGACCCGCTTCGGAGAGCAGAACCTCGCCCTCGTCCACCAGCTCGTCTCCCTCATGGGAAAGCCCGCTGCCGTGCTGCTCAACAAGACCACCGGTGGCGCCAACGCCAGCGAGGAGTATGCCAAAGCCAATGGGCTCTCCATCATCGCAACCCTCCCCTGGGATGGGCAGCTTGCCCGCACCACCAGCTCTGGGGATTTGGCCATTGACGGGAGCGAACACTACCGCCAGTACTTCTCCCACCTCTTGGCCCAGATTGTTGAGGAGGCGCGCCGTGCGTAAGCTCCTCATCCTCAGCGGCAAAGGGGGAACCGGCAAGACCACCGTGGCCAGCGCCTTCATTGCACTCTCTGCCGCCCGTGCCTGGGCCGACTGCGATGTCGATGCCCCCAACCTCCACCTGGTCAGTGGAGCGTTCACCAAGAGCATAGCAAAAGACTATCATGACCTGCCGAAGGCCCGCATCGACGCTGATTTCTGCACCGCCTGTGGCCGCTGCCACGACGTCTGTCGCTTCGATGCCATCACGGTGGGCTCAGTTTATCAGGCCGATCCCATCGCCTGCGAAGGGTGCACCTTCTGCCTCCACGTCTGCCCGGAGGGGGCCATCACGATGGAGGAGAGCAAGGCGGGGGAGATATTCCTCCATACACGGGAGGACCAGGTCTTCTCCACCGCCACGCTGAAGATGGGCAGCGGCACCACCGGCAAGCTCGTCACCGCCGTCAAGGACCAGATCAAAGGCGTCGATGCCCCGCTGGCCATCCTCGACGGCAGCCCGGGTATCGGGTGCCCGGTCATCGCCAGCCTCACCGGTTCAACGCTCGCCCTGATGGTCAGCGAGCCCTCCGTCAGCGGCCTCAGCGACCTGAGGCGGGTCGTCGCCAGTGCCCTCCAACTGGATGTCCCGGTGGCGGTGGTGGTCAACAAGGCCGATATCAACAGCAAGCAGTGCGCCGCCATCAAGCGCTACTGCACCGACGAGCATATCCCATTCTTGGGGACCATCCCCTACGACCCTACGGTCGTCACCCACTTGAACGAAGGGCGGAACCTGGCGCATGCCAATAGCCCGGCTGCAGTGGCCATCAAGGCTATCTGGGAGCGGACCGCCGCTCTCTTGGAGGTGCTATGAAGATAACCATGCTGGTTGAGAACACCAGCTCACAGAGCTCCATCGGCGCTCAACACGGCCTCTCGTTGCTCGCAGAGAT
>JALOBD010000039.1 GCA_023228445.1 Sphaerochaeta sp.
CGGTGGCCGCCGTCCCCATGGACATCAACCTCTACCAAGCACAGAAAGCGATTGACAACGGGGCATTGGCCGTCAAGGACGGCGGGACCCTGATCCTCGTCGCCTCATGCCGAGAAGGAATCGGTGGCAAGGAGTTTGCCGAGTTGCTCAGCAGCAGCACGAGCGTGGACGAAGCGCTGGATACAATCCATCGAACCTACAAGCTTGGATACCACAAGGCGGCCAAGGTGGCGGCGGTATGCAAGCGTATCACCGTGATGGCCCTCACCGACCTCGATGATGCGACCATCCGCTCCCTCTTCCTGGTGCCGGTACACGACCTGAACAAGGCGGTGGCCGAGTCCCTCGACCGTGCACGGGCACGGGGGGTGGATGAGCCGAAGGTGATCATCCTCCCCGACGGGTGTGTCACCGTCCCCTACACAACCGACTGACGCGCTACCGATTGTTCGCTCGATCGGCTCTGTCAGAGAAGGGGATCGTTGCTGAGCAACGATCCCCTCTTTGTTGTAGTGCTTCAACTGCCCGAAGGCAATCGACCGGTACCGCTTAGTAGTTGACCAAGTTGTACTCTTCCAGTGCCTTGTTGATGTCCCTGGCCATGCCCTCGACGGCGCCCTTGGCGTCGACGGTGCGGTTGGCCAAGCGTGCGATGTACCCTTCAACCGTTGTGCGGGCCTCGGGGAAGATGCTCAACAGTGCTCCGGCATACTGGGGGGCAGTGTCGTGCAGCTGGTCGATGGCAACCTGGAACTGCGGATACTGGGCGATGTTCTGCTTGAAGGTCTCAGTCTCGGCTGCCGCGACGGTGATCGGGAAGTACCCAGTCTTGACGTTCCAGATCGCCTGCTGCTCAGGAGAGATCATGAACTTCAGGAATTCCCAGGTCGCATCCTCGCGCCGGGTATCACCGGTGTTGAGCATCCAGAGGCTTCCGCCACCGACGGAGACACCACCGACATCGTTCTTGTGGATGTTGGGGAAGTACCCGACACCAAGCTCGAAGCGGTCGCCGATGTTCAACAGCAGCGACTTCAGTGCTGCAGTGGACTCAAGCGTCATGGCGATGTTGCCGGAGATGAACGCTGCCTTGGCATCGTCGTTTCCGATGTTCAGGTACGGGGAGATTCCTTCCTTGAGGACCTTGTCCCAGACCTTGACGATCTCAAGACCACCACCGTTCTGGTCAAACGCAACAGCGGTTGCATACTGCTCGCCACGTCCGTTGTTGTTGTTGACGTAGTGCAGGCCCTGCTTGCCCATCCACTGCTCGAAGAACCACCCGTAGTTGCCCATGCCAAAGCCGTAGCGCTTCACCGATCCATCGGGGTTCACGACTCTCAGCTTCTCAGCAACCTCATAGATCTCCTCAAAGCTTGTCGGAACCTTGGTGATCCCAGCTTCGTCAAACGCGGTCTTGTTGTAGTACAAGAGCGGGGTCGAGCTGTTGAACGGCATCGAGTAGAGGGTGCCGTCGATCGTGTAGTACGCTGCGATGTTCGGCTCGATCTGATTGACATTCCAGTTGTCCTTCTTCACGTACTCCTGTACGGGGAGGACCCAACCGGAGTCGATCATGTAGCGCGATCCGATGTCGTAGATCTGCACGATGTCACACGGGTAGTTGCCACCCGACGCCTGGAGCTTTGCAAACTCCTCGTCGTAGCTTCCCTGGAACTCGGAGGTCACTTCGATCTTCCCTGCATTGAGGGCGTTGAACTCCGCAACCATGCTGGCAATCGCCTCACCATTGACGCCGCCCATGGCGTGCCAGAAGGTAATCTTGACTGGGCCGGCATCCTTTGCCACCGTTTCCTTGGAACCGGCTGCAAATGCAAGGCTGACCGCCAAGAGCCCGACGAGAATCAAAGCCAATGTCTTTTTCATCTTCCTTACTCTCCTTTGTATATTTTTGGGTGGACCATCCACCCAGCAAGGACCAATTGGTATGGGCTACCCCTTCACAGCCCCGCTCATCAAGCCATTGATGAGCTGTTTGTTCATGAACACGAAGATGCTCAGCGAAGGGACGATGACGATCACCACCCCGGCCATCATGAGACCAAGGGAGACCGCATCGATGTCATAGAGCATCGAGATGCCAATTTGCACCGTCCGGTAGTTGCGGGAGTTGGTGACCAACAGCGGCCACATGTACTGGTTCCACGTGTTGAGGAACACATACGCTCCAAGGGCACCGAGGGCGGGGCGCGAGAGCGGGACGACGATGCTGCCGAGGAACCGGAGGTTGGAGCACCCGTCAAGCTTTGCCGCCTCATAGAGCTCCTTGGCGAAGGTCAGGTAGTACTGGCGCAACAGGAAGACACCCATCGCGCTGGTGAGGAATGGGAAGGTCAGGGCACGGTAGGAGTCCAGCCACCCCCAGCGCATCATCGTCAGATAGTTGGCGATGATCGTCACTTCACCCGGGACCATCATCGTGGCAAGCACGGCCAAGAAGAGCAGCTTCTTGCCCTTGAACTCCAAGAAGGAGAATGAGAACGCCGCCAGTGAACAGGTGACCATCTGGCCGAGCATCACCGTCGTGGCGACGATGAAGGAGTTGAGGATCATCCGCGGGAAGTTGTAGTACGGGTTGGTGAACGCCTGGATGTAGTTGGTGAACTTGACCGACGTGGGGATCAGGTGGTTGCCATAGATCTCATCGGGTGGCATGACCGAGATGGAGAAGGTATAGAGCAAGGGGACCAGGATCACCAGCATCAGCGGGATGTTCAGGATAAACCGCCCGACATTCTGTAATTTTCGTCGTTGGACCGTATGTATGCGCATCAGTAGTTCACCCCACGCTTTTCAAATCTGAATTGGATGATCGTGATGACCAACACGATCAAGAAGAGGATGACCGACCGCGCCGCTGCAGCCCCAAAGCGGAAGTTCCTGAAGGCATCCATGTAGATCGACCAGACCATGACGTTGGTAGCATCGCCCGGCCCCCCTTCGGTGAGCAGCTTGATCTGGCTGAAGGACTGGAAGGCGCCGATGATGTTGATGATGATCTGGAAGAAGAGCGTCGGGGAGATGCTGGGGATGGTCACCGACCACACCCGGCGCCAGTACCCCGCCCCGTCGACCGCGGCACTGTCGTAGAGCTCAGCGGGCACATTGCGCAATCCTGCGCTGATGAAGATGAAGTTGATGCCGCTGGTGAGCCATATGGTCAGCCCAATGACCGAGGCCAACGCGTACCGCACATCTCCGGTGAAGTTTATCTGCGTCCCCAACAGGTTGTTGAGCAATCCGTTGGTCGGATGGAGGACCATCTTGAAGGTCATCGATGCAGCCGCCGATGCGATGGCGATCGGCATGGCGTACACCGCAGCGGTGAAGTTCGACCCGCGGTACTTCTTCTCCGTAAGGAGGCTGGAGGTCAACCCGATCAGCAACCCGCCGAGGGCGACGGCAAAGACGAACCGGAAGGTCACCGCCACACTGGCCCAAAATGATTTGCTTTGAAAGAGCGTCAGGTAGTTGTCCTTGTCAGTGAAGGCGACAAAAATCTTTGCATGGCCGGTCTTGTTGGTCAAGAACATGCTGAGAAAGATTGTCCTGAAGAAGGGGTAGTACAGGAACATCCCGAAGACCAGCAATGCAGGCAACAGGAACAAGTATGGCTCCAACCAAAAATGGTGCCCCTTGATCGCAGGGCGCACTGCCCTCGTATCGAAATTCTTTGCCATCGAACACTCCACCATATTGTAATTCGGGCACGGAAGAACGACTTTTCAGGCAGTACCCTGATCACATGAGCGAGCCGTACCTCTCTATCCCCGCACCATAGCACTTCATTGAACTCGAACGGTCAACTCTGCATGGTCATTCCAAAATCAATAGCATATCGCTTCACCGTGGAAGCGTTATCGGATAGCTAAGTATAGGCCTTCAGTTGTTGAACTGCAAGTCTAATTTCAATAATTTCTCAACAAGGAAGGCAATTCTATTCTACTAAACAAATAACTATCTTTTGTGTGGTACGATGGTGCCAAAACCCCTGAACGTGGGTGTGCTGACTAGGCTTCTTGAGTCCAAAAATTATCATTTCATTATATAATAACTAGTTAACTACTAAACATAGTAGGTACGGATAAAATAATATTTCTTTTGACATTTGTCCTATCCTCCTTTACACTGCTAAATATAGGTTGAATTATAGTGGGATTTACGATGAACTTTGTTTAACTCTTGCATCCACACGTGGAGCTGTGAGGAGACTGTGCCTCCCTCACTGCAGTATGTAAACCAGCTCACGGTGTTATCGCCACTCCACAGGAAAGGAAGGTACCATGAAGATCTATGCACACAGGGGCGCAAGCGGCTTTTACCCCGAGAACACGATGCTTGCCTTTCACCAGGCGCTCGAAGCCAAGAGCGATGGCATCGAGCTCGATGTCCAGCTGTCGAAGGACGGCCATGTCGTCATCATCCACGACGAGGGGTTGGAGCGCACCACCGATGCCACCGGCCGAGTCTACGACTACACCCTCCAGGAGCTGCAGAGGGTCAATGCCGCCGCGAAGTGGCAAGGCGGCAACCACTTCCATCCGATCCCGACCTTCGACGAGTACTGCAGCTGGGTGCGGACAACGGATTTGATCACCAACATCGAGATCAAGAGCAGCGTCATCTACTATCCTGGATTGGAGAAAAAAACACTCGACCTCATCAAAGCCCACAAGATCGAGGATCGTGTCATCATCTCATCGTTCAACCACCTCAGCCTGATCGAAACCAAACGCCTGGCCCCGGACCTTCCCTGCGGAGTGTTGGTTCCCGAATCGGGGCTGGTCAACGCCGGCTACGCGGCCAAGCACTTCGGCTTCGAGTACTTCCACCCCGCCTACGCCAACCTCGATGGGGCGAGTGTCGCCGAGTGCCACCGACACTCCATCGCGGTGAATGTCTGGACGGTCAACACGATGGAGGCCCTGGAGAAGTGCCATGCGTGGGGGTGCGACGGCATCTTCACCAACTATCCGAAGGTCGCCCGCGCCTACGTGGATTGTCTGTAGACCACACCACCGATGCCCATCAGCTGGCCAGCGGGGAGGATTGCGCCTCCCCGTTGCCTTTTTTTGTCCAACGTCAACAATTATCATAGACAATACCACTATGGCACTGTAGAATTTCTACACATATGGGTGTTTTGTCGAAAAAACCACTGTTCGTCCGCCTTGCCCGGCCCACCTATGGTCGATGGCTGCTTTGGCGCCACCGCGTACGGGCTGTGGGCATGGAGCAGCTGGTGGCGATGGAGCGACCGTTTCTGGTGCTGGCCAACCATGTCCACACCATGGACCCGTTCATCATCAGCGCCGCCAGTTCGGTCCACATCCGCTGGGTCGCCGGAGCCTACCTCTTCAAGCTCTTTGGCCTCAGGCCGCTGCTCGAGCAGTGGGTCGGGGCGATCTCGAAGATCCAGGACAAGAGCGATATGTTCACCATCCGTACCATCGCCGAGGCGTTGAAGAACGGGGATGTGGTTGGTCTCTTTCCCGAAGGGACACGTACCTGGGACGGAGAGCCGGTGGGCTTTGACAAGGCCATTGCCAAGATGATCAAGATCTTCGGCGTGTCGGTGGTGCTGATCAACCTCGAGGGTTTCTACGGTGCACGCCCCCGGTGGGCGAGGCGGCGGCGCAGCGGACCGACTCTTGTGCGTGTGGTGAGCACCCTTACCGCCGAAGAGATCAAACGCTTGAGAACCGACGATCTCTATGCGTATTTGAAGGAGCACCTGGACTACTCCTACCGCTCATGGCAAGAGGCAAACGGCGTCCGTTTCTCACAAAAGCGGGGAGCAGAGGGCTTGGAGCAGATCCTCTACCTCTGCCCTCACTGCAAGAGGGCGAGTACCATCACCACCCACCGACGCACGATTGCGTGCACAGCGTGTTCATTTGCGACCCACCTCGATGAGTATGACCGCCTTGATCAGGGCGCTGCTCCCATCACCGACATCGCTGCCTGGCATCGGTGGGAGACGGAGTACCTCGGCACCGAGGCGGGACGGGCCACGGTCTTTCCTCCCGATGAGGGGGTATTGTTGCAGCGCATCGAGGCCAAGGGCCTGGTCACCCTCAGCAAGCGCTTCTCGCTGACCCTCCAAGGCGATGGACTGGCGATCACGACCGCCGATGGTGAGGTGCTGCACTTCGCCTTCTCCTCCATCACCTCGATGGTCATCAACGCGAAGAATACGCTGGAGATCACCAGCGATGGCCGCCGCTATCGGATTCGGATTGAGAAGAACGGGGCGATCATCAAATATCTGGAATACGGCCGCCAATGGGCTGCGGCCACCACCACAGGAGGCACTGCATGAACTGGAACTTCTTCTATCACATCGGCATCATTTCCATCGCGCTGCTCATCTCGGCACTGCTGAGGGCCCGCATTCGCCTCCTGCAGCGCTTCCTGATCCCCGCCCCCATCATGGGGGGCTTGATCCTGCTGGTCTTCTACAACTACATCGCCCCATTGTGGGGATTGCGCAACGACTTTCTCGGCGACATCGTCTACCATCTCTTGAACATCTCCTTCATCGCCATGCTGCTCAGGGTCACTGGCAAGGACCCGGAGCGTGGCAAGAAGAAGCATATCCTGGCAGAGAACGTCACCGCTGTGATGGGACAGTATGGCCTGCAGTGCTTCTTCGGCCTGGTGGCCACCGCCGCCATGATCGCCACCTTCGCCCCCACCCTCTTTCCAGCCATCGGGTTCACGCTGCCGTTGGGCTTCGAGCTGGGGCCGGGGCAGGCATACTCCATCGCCTTGGGGTGGGAGAAGATGGGCTTTCGCGGTGCCTCCTCGGTGGGGTTGACGATGGCGGCCATCGGGTTCTTGGTGGGAAGCTTCGGTGGCGTCGTGTTGATCAACCAGGGCCTCAAACGCGGTTGGATTGCAGCCGACCAGGCCAAGCGGATCAACGCCAAGAGCGTACGCACCGGTTTCTTTGCCCGCAACGAGAGTGAGCGGCCCATCGGCTCCTACCTCTCCACCGACGGCGAGTCGCTCGATTCGCTCTCCTACCACATCGCCCTCGTCATGGCGACGTACCTGCTCAGCTGGGCGGTCCTCAGCGCGCTGACCCTAGTGCTGAACCTCATCGGACCGATGGGAGCAGACCTCGCCGAGAGCTTGTGGGGCATCAACTTCATTTTCAGCGCCTTCTGCGCACTGCTGGTCAAGCTCTTCATGCGCAGCGTGGGGGTGGAGACCACGCTGGACAACGGCACGCTCAACCGGATCAACGGCTTCTCCGTCGATGTGACGGTCGCCTCAAGCCTCGGGGCCATCTCACTTGTTGTCGTCCAGGGCTACTGGATTCCGATCCTCGTCCTCACGTTGGTGGGAATCGTCATCACCGTCTTCATCCTCCCCTGGTACTGCTCACGCCTCTACAGCGACCACCAGTTCTTCCGGATGCTCGTCATCTACGGCACCGCGACCGGTACGCTACCCACGGGCCTTGCGTTGCTGAGGGTCGTCGACGCCGAGTTCGAGACGCCGGTGGCCACCGACTACCTCTACTCGGTGGGAATCGTCTTCGCTCTTGCCATCCCGATCATCCTCTCGGTGAATCTGCCGGCCTTCAGCGTGACGCACAACAATCCAGCCCTCTTCGCTCTGGCCATTGCCATCAGCGCCTTCTATATGATCGCCTCGTTCGTCTCCTACCTGATCCTTGCCAAGAAGCGCGCCTTCGCCGGCAAGGGCACGTTCTTCTACACTGAGTGAGGGATCGGCGAGAAGAGGGAAGAGAGCAGGTCGGTGGCCTGGACCGTGAAGAGGCCGCGCCTGCGCTCTGCCCGGAGAGGGCGCTTCTTCAGCTTCAAGAGTGAGGTGGCGACAAGCGCCTTGATCACTCCTTCGCTGAACGTCTCAACGAAGGAGTCAAAATCGTTCTCCAGCGACAGGTAGGGAAAGAGCTTGAACCCCTCCACAGCGATGCTCCGCACCATGACCGACTCCTCCCTCTTGTGCAGCACGATCCACAAGAGGAGGTTCAGCATGCTGTATCCGCTGTCATCGTAGTCGAACTCCTCAAGGAAGAGATCCTCGACCAAGGCAGCGACACCATCGGCTAGTACCCGCTGTGTCCACTCTCCCTGGGTATAGGCGTTGAAACGATCGACCCCCTCAGGCCCTTCGAGGATGAAGAAGACCAACGATCCGACGAGGCTGTTGTTGAAGTGACGCACCAGCGCCGGAGGAGGTATCGGCCACACTCCAGATACCTGGTACTCCTCCTCCTCGGGGGGGACGGACCACGTATGGCTCTTGCGCACCTCATTCAGCCGCTCCATGAGGCTCTCAACATCTTGTAGTGAGATGCCATGCTGCCTTCCAAGGCGCTTCTTATCCACACTCTTGCCTTCGTTGAGGGCATCGTTGTACTCCTTCATGAAGGCATTCAACTGCTCAACCTTCTGTGAACGGTCTTCCATCTCTTCCGATTCATCATCCTCACCACTCTCCACCAACAGGAAGGGTGACCACGGCATGGGGTACCCATCCTGCTCGAGAAATAACACCATCGCCGTCGAAAGACGGTACTGCGGTCCCAAGGTGGGGTATCCCATCATGGCCGAGAAGACCTCGAACGCCTCCTGGCAGTGGGTCAACAGGTACCACGATCCCTTTATGTTGAAGAGGCGGATGTTGAAGAGGCCGGGAAGCTCGAAGAAGACCCGATCGCCATAGGTATTCACCATCTCTTCGCTCGCTTCATCGAAGATGTACTGACTTGATTCTCCTGATGTCACCGTACGCCAATAAGGTGCCTCAAAGGGGTAGGAAGGCTCCCCGATCGCAGCCAAGTGGCCAACAACCTCGACTCCACGAAGGGTGAGGCTCGGTACTTCGGAGAGGTTGAAGAGGGTGAGAAAGAGCGAGGGGTACCCCTTGAACACGCCATCTATCCCCTTCTCGCGGTAGAGCGTTTCATCGGCGATGTGGCCCATGAAGTCAAAGTCGTCGATACCGAGACGGTTGTAATGGATCATGCTCGCGGTTTGCAGGCAGAGCCCATTGTCGACCAAGAGGGCAATATAGGTTGCTGCCCGGCTCTCCCTGCGGTTCTGCAGTTTCTGCAACCCCGGTGAGAAGAGGTTGTAGCGGCCTCCACGGGTGAGGTCTTCGATCTCATACAAGCTATTGCCCAACCGCCGGGTAATGAAAAAAACTGCATAGAAGGCGGGCGTTTGCTCCCACTGGCCGAGGATCTCCCGACCCCTCTCATCGAGGGACGGGTCCTCCTGCGCCTGTTTGAGCAGCTGTGTGTCGCTGAGGATCTGGCTGTTGATGTACTGTTCACCCAGATGGGTGAGCAGATCTTCACGCTCAGGATATCGCGCTACCAGGGACTTCAGCAAGGACTCCAGCGGCGCCTGAAAGGCGGGGGGTTCGTCGATTTGATTCTCTACTGCCGTCAAGAGTTGGGCCCACTTTGCTGTGACCAACTCACAACGCTCAAGTACATCACGTGGTACCGTCATCCCATGATCCTCACGATCGGCTTCTTTTCGCCGGTCTTCTCCACTGTCTTGACCAGCGCACGCAACAGGGCAGTTGCCCTGATCGTATAGAGGCCCCTGTTTCGCTCCTCTGTACTTGGCCGCTGTTGCAGCGTGAAGAGCTGCAAAGCGACAAAGCGTCTGAGAACAACACGGCTGAAGGCTTCAACATACGATTCAAATCTGATGTTTTGTGCGAAGACGGGGTACAGCTTATAGATCTCCAGCGCCAGGCTGCGAACCAGAATCGGCTTGTCCTCGCTGCTGAGCACGATCCACAACAGGGTGTTGAGAGAGAGGGTGCCCCCTCCTTCGTCACCCACTTCGGTGGTGAACGCCTTCTCCAACGACACGATGATCTCACTCAGGCTGATCTCTGGAACCCCGATCACGTCACCCAATTCATCAAGCGCCTTGATGTTGGAGAAGGCGAATTTGAGGTGCTCGATGATGAAGGGGGAGTCGCCGAAATCACTGCGCTTGATGGGCGCCGGGACGGGACACTGGGCAATCTCATACTGCTTTTCTTCTTCAGGAACCGTCCAGAAGTGCCGTTTCAGACTCTCCTTGAACTGCTCCACGACCATCTGGGCTTTTTCAAGGTCGACTCCAAAGCGCTTCGCCTCACCCTCCAGGTCGAACACATGGCCTTGGTTGGTCTCTTTGATGTAGTGGGCCATCATCTCATTGATGCGATTCATCTCTTCACTCTCTTCGATGGGCTCCTGGTTCTCGCCACTGAGAGTGAACGGGAACCACGGAGTGGTCAACCGATCCCTTTCGGCTGTTACCACCATGATTGGATCGAGGAGGTGCTCAGCCTCGCTCTCCTTGAGAGCAAGGACCTTCGACGAGACGAAGAACGCTCCCACACTGGTCGAGAGTACCACCCAATGGTGCTCAAGCTGGAACACCATGATCGACTGGTAGTTGCAGTAGTGATCGAGCAGATCATCATCACCCACCGCCGCATACATCGCAGGGCTCGCCTCCACAAGGGTGTATTTGCGAAGCCTCCCCTTCTTCTCCACCTCCCAATACTGTTCGTCGAAGGAGTAGTCGAGAGAATCGAACTGGCTGTAACAGATCATCAGGAGCTCGCCGTGGGATGACATGGCGTATGCATTGGCTAGGAGGCGATAGTAGTGGAGTCCCGTGGGGTGGGCTTTGAGGACCTGGTCTATGCCCCCGTGGGCAAAGCGCTCACGATCGAGAGATTCGAGGAGGAAGGTCATCGAGGAGACATCCAGGTCACTGTAGTGCAACAGACCCGCAGTCTGCAGGCAGAGTCCGTTGTCGTACATCAACGTCAGATAGTGCTTGCCCCGTGTCTCCTGCCGCATCTGCAGGACTCCCAACGACCGAGAGTGGACGTAGTGTGTCTGATCGGTAAAGAGATCCTGAACCACGTAGACGTCACCGCCGAGTGAACCGATGATGGAGAAGAAGAGGAAGAACGCGGGATGATCCCTCCAATAGGTGAGCACCTCCACCGAGTCAGGGTCCAGCGTGCCGCCCTCTTTGGAGAGCAGGCGCGCCAACGGCTTGGGGTCACCGAGGGTCACGCTCATGATGTGCTGGTCGGCGATGAAGCTGGTATGCACCTCATCCAAATCCTTGGCATTGGCCTTGAAATATTTGCGCAGCGCCGATACCGAGCGTGATGCCTTCGCGTCGGCCAAGTAGGCGTCCCGCAACATCAGTGCAAGGATGTCGAACTGGTCAGAGAATAATTCGCACCGATCTGCAAGCCCTTTTGGCAGGTATTTGATCTCTTCTGGTAGGTTCATTGCTCCATCATGGCATACAAGTCGAATTAGGCAAAGATGGCCAACACTTTTTCTTCACAACTGAGGGAACGAGCAAAAAATCCAACACCAATGAAACGAAGAAACGCAACCAACAAAGTGTGCGTGTACCGCGGCCAATGAGGTCCGGTGACAAGAAGAAAGTATCAGGTACTCCACCAAAAAGTTGACGTAGAGCGCAACACGTCAGGTATATTGTTGATAATCATGGTTTTATCACCCTCTGTCGCCTTGCCCACCAAAGTGTAAAAACAGTACCATACTCAATGGATTATACCCCTATGAAGAGCGCATACCCCAAGCAAATCAAACCCTACCTCCTCATCGCACCGGCGCTCTTGCTCGCCGTGCTCTTCAGCTATCGTCCCTTCATCCTCACCCTCATCAACAGCCTCCACACCGTCTCACTTGCCGGCAAGCGCCTCAGCTTCATCGGCTTGGAGAATTACACCCGCCTCTTCGTCAACCCCTCTTTCCTGGCAAGCCTCTCCAACACGCTGCGCTTCACCCTCTTCTTCGTGCCGACCAATGTCGTCATCTGCCTGGCAGCCGCGCTGCTCTCCAACCGCCCGGGAAGGTTGGCGACCCTCAACCAGATCTTCTTCTTCCTGCCGATGGCCGTCGGCCTCTCCAGCTCGATGATGATCATCAAGATGATGTTCAACCCCTCCATCGGAATCATCAACCAGCTCTTGGGCTTTGACATCCAGTGGTTCAACAACCGCCATGCCGCCATGACGCTGCTCGTCATCGCCGGGGTTGGACTGGACATCGGCCTCGACTTCCTGCTGCTCAGTGCAGCACTGCGTAACGTGCCGAGCGACCTATTGGAAGTGGCCAAGATCGAGGGAGCGAGCGGAGTTCAGACCTTCCGCTACCTGCAGGCACCACTGATCGGTTCGACCCTGCTCTTCGTCGTGGTGACCAACATCAAGGATGCCATGCTGATCTCCTCTCCGGTGATGATCCTCACCGAAGGCGGTCCGTTTCGATCGACACAAACCCTCGTCTACCAGATGTACCTCGAGGGCTTCAAGAGCGGAAACTACGCCATCGGGTCGGCCATCGCAACGGTGGTCTTCCTCCTCACCTTCACCGTGCTGCTGCTTCTGCTGCGCCTTGAGAGAAGGAGGGTCTACTACCAGTGAGACGACTCATCCCCATCGCTGCAACCCTCTTCTCCCTCGCTGTGGTCTTTCCGATCTTCTATACCATCAGCGCGTCGTTCTTCCCCTACACCGACTTCACCGCCATCCCGGCCCGGCTACTCCCCTCTGTGCCCACCTTGGACAACTACGCCCGGGCCTTTCGCGAGTCCAACCTGCTGGTCTTCCTCTCCAACTCCCTCTACAGCGCGCTGGCAGGGACCGTCCTCAGAATGACCATCTCGATCCTCGGCGCGTACGCCTTCACCTTCTTCACCTTCCGGGGCAAGAACCTCCTCTTCGTCCTCATCGTGGCCACGATGCTGTTGCCCCCCGATGCGCTGATCTTGGAGAACTACACCACGATCCGCTCCCTCAGGCTCACCGACACTTACCTGGGGATCATCAGCACCACCCTCCTTGCCCCCACACACCTCTTCATGCTGCGCCAGTACTTCAAGACTGTCAGCCAGGAGTACCGCGAGGCGGCGATCATCGAGGGGTGCAGCGACTCCCGCTTCCTTACCACCCTCTTGATCCCCATCAGCAAGGCGGTGATCATCACGCTGGCGATCCACTCCTTCTCCACCATCTTCAACGACTATCTGTGGCCGCTTCTGGTGACCAACCGAGAGATGATGCGCACCGTCCAAGTAGGGCTGACGATGCTCGGTTTCTCGGAGAACCTCGACTACGGCCCACAGTTTGCCGCTATCACGGTGCTGATGACCCCAATCCTCATCACCTTCATCGCCCTGCATAATCCGATTCAAGACAGCGTGTCCACACGCTTTACTGGGAGGTAGTCATGAAACGAACAGTGTTACTCCTTGCCTTGTGCCTCATGGCCGTGGCAAACCTCTTCGCCCTCGGCCAACGGGAGACCCAATCGAGTGACGTGGTGACCATTACGTGGTGGCACCCCAACAGCGGAATCGCCGGCAAGGCCACCGACACCCTCATCGAGCGCTTCAACGCCACCATCGGGAAGGATGAGGGCATCGTCGTCACGGGTGTCTACCAGGGAAAGGCCAACGATGTATTGACCAAGACCAAGGCAATCATGCAGTCGGCGACGACGACCGACCTGCCCGACCTTGTGCAGCTCGACGGGGCGGCAGTGCTGGACGTGCGCGACGACAAGAGCCTGATCACCATCGAGCACCTCGCCAATGAGGATGGCTACGACCTCAGCCAAATCATCGAGGCCGCCCGCCTCTCGGTCACCTACCGCGAGAGGATGATCGCCATGCCCTTCAACAGCTCCACCATCCTGCTCTACTACAACAAGAGCGCTTTCGATGAGGTAGGCATCAGCGAGCCGCCCAAGACCCTTGATGACCTGACCCAGGCGGCGGTAAAGCTCAAACAAACCGATGCCAGGGGCAAAGTGACCCGCTACGGCTTTGCCAACGTGCCCACCACCTATGAGCTGATGTGCTGGCTCGGCCAGCAGAATGGCCTCTCCTTCATCACCGATGAGGAGAACGGCCACACCGGCATCCCCACCCGGGTCCTCTTCGATGACAACGGCACGATGGTGAACTTCCTCAACAAGTGGAAAACCCTCTACGCCACCGGGGCGCTGGAGAACCTGACCAGTGACCTCAACGGCGCCTTCGCCAGCGGACGGGTGGCGATGATCGTCGCCTCGACGAGCAACCTCACCACTATCGAGCAGATGGTCGGTTCGCGGTTTGCGCTCGGTGTCGCCCCCTTCCCGATGGTCGATGAGCGGGCCACCGGTGGGGTGAACGTCGGGGGAGGGGCGCTGTGGGCGCTGGACAACAAGAGCGGCCATGAAAAAGAGACCTGGCAGTTCATCAAGTTCCTCGCCTCAGCAGAGTCTCAGCTCTATTGGCACATCGAGACGGGGTACTTTCCCATCCACCGGGATACCTACACCCTGGAGGCGTTCGTCCAACACCTAAGTGAAAACCCCCGTGCCGGGGTAGCCATCGAACAGCTGCTCTCCTCCAACCCCCGTCTCCAAGGAATCTGGGTGCCCAGCGCTTACCAGATCTACTACGCCTTCCAAAGCGGTATCTTGAAGATGCTTGAGGAGGGGCGGAGCGCAGAGGAGACCAGCCGGGCACTGGCACGAGAGATTGACGGCTACCTTGCCGATTTTTTGAGGATGCAGCAGTAGTGCACGCAGCGACGAACACCAACCTCATCGCCTTTGCTCGAGACGGCTCAAAGACCGAGATGATCCACCTCATCCCCCGCTACGCCAAGGCGGGGTTCACGATGCTGGACATCAACCTCTGCGAGCTGCTCAACCCCAATGCCACCCTGCTCTCCGATCGTTGGCGGGAGTATGTGGAGACCCTCTCCAGCCAACGGGATGCGTATCACCTGACCTACCACCAGGCCCACGCTCCCTACAGCAAGAATGATACCACCACCCACCCGCTGCTCTCTCGAGCGATGGAGATCTGTACGCTATTGCATATTCCCATCCTCGTCGTCCACCCCCTCCCCCTCTCGGTCAGCGAGAACATACTCGCCTACGCCCCCGTCATCAGGCAGGCGGAGAAGGTTGGTCTCACCTTAGCTTTTGAGAACCTGAACAAAGAGGGGGAGATCACCGCCATCGATGACCTCGCAGCTCTCGTCGATGGACTTGATTCTCCCTCGGCGGCCATCTGTTGGGATACCGGCCACGCCCATATGTGTGGCCATGATCTGGTAGCGGACATTCAAAAGATGGGCCATCGACTGAAGGCGACCCACATCGTCGACAACCACGGTACAGAGGATGAACACCTGCTGCCCTTCTTCGGGACCATCGAGTGGGAGCGCGTCATTCCGGCGCTCCAAGAGAGCGGCTATACCGGTGCTCTGACGCTCGAGTGCATGTTCTTCACCCAGCACCTGCGCCCGGCATTACGTGACCAGGTGATCAGGATGGCAAAGGCGTGCGCCGATGAACTGCTGGCTACGCTTGACGGAAGCGACAACGCT
>JALOBD010000040.1 GCA_023228445.1 Sphaerochaeta sp.
GGGAAGTCGAACCGTAGGCCCCGCCGGTGAGAAAGACCATCGATGGGTCCACGGCCTTGGGGAAGGTCACGGCAAAGACAAACTCCTTGATGGGGGCCTGCCACCCGTCGCCGAGGAGGTTGTAGTAGAACTCGTCCCACTCGCTGGTGCGGTCATCACCGATGTGGTAGGTGTAGGAGAGGCGGTACTCCTTCAAACCGCTGACGGTCCGGTCGGCCGAGCCGAGGCGGAAGGTCACCCAATCCGGGGAGACGGAGTCACGCGTGATGGGCTCGCTGCTCTTCAGGTCCTCCACCGTGGTGCGTACCTTGCCAAACTTGACCGGGATCTCGCGATAGATGCCGTGGCGCGGGGTTGAGAAGTTGGCCACGATCCGCTCCTCGATGTGGTAGCTGTTGTCCAAGCCAACCTCTATGGCGATGTCAATGTGCTCGAAGAGATAGTCCTGTGCCCCAAGGGTGCACAGGATCATGACCGAGAGGAGGACGAGAAGGGCAAATCGTTTCATCAGAACTTCACCTCGACGCGGCCATACGCCTCACGACCTTGCTCTTTGAACACGCGCATCTGATATGTGCCAAGACCATGTCTGGGGGTGAGCAGGACCACTATGATGATAGTGCGAGTCACCGAGACCAACGCCACCGATATCATGGTTCACGATCCAACACCGGTCAAGTAGAAAGAGAAAATTACCGGTATCTTCGCATGACTGTCAAAAACAGGGCATGGTATGCGGGGTACAGCGAGGAAAAATTCAAATTTCGATTGTATTTTCAAATATACAATGGTAGACTTTGCACATCCAAGGAGAACAACCTCATGAAGAGACGCCTCTTGATCCTCATGCTATTGGTATGTACCACCCTGCTCGCCGCCCAAGGAGTCCGTGATGGTGCACAGCCACCATCTACCCACGCTGCCATTGACGCCAACGGACGCACCCTGATCCTCGATGGACCGGTGGGTGACCTCCTCATCGCCGGCAAGGCGGGCAATATGCCGGCAAACGCCCTCTTCCTCTTTCCCGAGGTGGAGCACATGCACCTCACCCTGCCCAAGACCGACCAAGGATTGGGCGATTTCTTCGCGTTGCTCAGAAGCGAGCTCGATCAACAGAGCCGTCTCAGCCAGACGGCGAGCGTCGAGGAGATTGCCGCTCGTGGCCCCGATCTCGTCCTGATGAAAGCAACCCACTTTGAGTCTACTGCCAAGAAGCTCGACCAGCTGGGGGTGAAGAACTTCACCATGAGCCTGGAGACCTGGAATGAGTGGCAGCGTGAGATCGTCCAGCTGGGCGCCCTCTTGGGCAATCCTGGACGAGCCCACGAGATCTTGGGCCTCTATCGCGCGCGTCTGGATTTGATCGAGAGTCGAGCTGCACAGATAAAAAGCCAAGACCAACAACGTGTCCTGCTCCTGCAGGCCGACCGTACGGACAATACCACCAGCTATAAGATTGCCCCCGACAGCTGGATTCAAACGTGGATGGTTGAGGTGAGCGGCGCCAGTGCCGTCTGGAAGGGTGCCAACAAGGCAGCTGCTGGGTGGTCGACGGTGAGCTTTGAGCAGATCGCTGCATGGGACCCCGACCTCATCGTCCTCATCAGCTACTCCACCCCCACCGCCTCCTACCTCGATGGTGTCTACTCCTCACCGCTTTGGGCCAACCTTCGGGCGGTCAAGGAGGGCGCGGTGGTAGCCAGTCCCCATGACCTGATGAACTACATCCAGCCGGTCGCCTCCTGGATCCTCGGCCTCCAATGGCTTGCCAAAACCACCTACCCCGAGCGCTACCGGGATATCGACATGCGCACTGAAATTGAGCGTTTCTACCGCGACTTCTACGCCATCACCGATCGTTCAATCATCCAGACACTGGTCGACGCCTATAGCCGCTCGATCGCTGATAACCGCCGATGAGTAGCGCCGAGGGGTACACCCGCAAGATCAAGCGACGAAGGAGGGCGCTTATGGCCATGATCGCAGCCACCCTCCTCTTCGCCCTCCTCTCCCTCTTCTTCGGGCGCTACCCGAAGCCCGGCTTCTACGTCCCCCTTGACGGGAGGAGCAACGCGCTGATGCACTCGATTTTGGTGAATGTGCGCCTACCGCGCATCGCGCTGGCCTTGCTGGCCGGCTCGATGCTCAGCGCCAGCGGCTACGCCTTTCAGATGCTCTTCTCCAACCCCCTCGTCGAGCCGGGCTTTCTGGGAGTGAGCCAGGGCTCGGCCTTCGGAGCAGCCTTGATGATCGTCTTGGGGGCAAGCAGCACCGTCACCGTCCAGATCAGCGCGACCATCTTCGGCCTTTTTGCCCTTACCGCCTCCTACGTTCTGGCCCGCCACTTTCGCTTTGGAGGCTGGCTGTTGCGCCTGGTGCTCAGCGGTATCGCAGTGAGCGCCATCTTCAGCAGCGCACTGGCAGTGGTCAAGCTCGTCGCCGAACCGACCAAGGACCTGCAGGACATCACCTTCTGGATGATGGGCGGCCTCTGGAACGCCAGCTGGGGCCAGCTCCTCTCCATTCTCCCGGTCGTGCTCCTCTGTGAGGCGATCATCATCACAGAGCGATGGAAACTCAACCTCCTGTCGCTCGGGGAGAAGACGAGCTTCAGCGTCGGCATCAACCCAAAGCGTGACCGTACGATTCTGCTCGCCGTGGCCACAGTGGGCACGACCTTGGTCATCTCGGTCACCGGCCTCATCGGATGGGTCGGCCTCATCACCCCGCACCTGGCCCGCAAGCTCTTTGGCTCGGAGTCCTCCTTCAGCCTCCCCGCTTCGATGGTGGTCGGATCCTTCTTCCTGCTGGTCAGCGACACCATCGGGCGTACCCTCTTGCCCACCGAAATCCCCATCGGCCTCGTCACCAGCCTCTTCGGGGCGATGATCTTCATCATCATCCTCACTCTCAAGCACCAGGAGGGCAAGGCATGAACATCCTCGAGCTCAAAGGCGTCAGTTTTACCTACCCAAGCGGCACCGAGGCGCTCAAGGAGGTGAGCTTTACCGTCGAGGAGGGCTCTGCCGTCGCCTTGCTCGGCTCCAACGGAGCGGGCAAATCGACACTGCTCGACCTCTTGCTCGGCATACACGCCAATGGGGCGATCACCCTCTGTGGCAGACCGCTCGCCTCCTACGGACGCAAGGAGGTCGGTCGCCTCATCGCGCTGGTCCCGCAAAGCGAACAGTTCAACTTCTCCTTCAGCCTGCTCGACTACACCCTCTTTGGACGGAGTCCTTACCTCTCCCAGATGCAGAGTCCAACCGCCCTCGATGCCCAGATCGCCTGGGAAGCGCTGGCCGAGGTCGGCCTGGCCGGCTTTGAGGAGCGCTCCATCACCAGTCTCTCGGGTGGGGAGCACCAGCTCTTGTTGCTGGCACGGGCCATCGCCCAACAGAGCCGGATCTTGCTGCTTGACGAGCCGACCAGCGCCCTGGATCCAGCCAACCGCAAGCGCACCCTCTCATTGCTCCAGCGGTTGCACAACCGGGGAAAAACCCTCTTCTTCTCCACCCACGACGTCAACTTCGCTGCCGAGCTCGCCACCCACGTGGTGATGCTCAAGGGGGGGCGCCTGCTCGCAGCCGGACCCAAAGAAGAGGTGGTCAACACCGCGATGTTGACCACCCTCTATGGAACAGAGATGCGCACAAAGACCATCGACGGTCAAACGTTCATGTACTGATCTCCATCGGTATGAAATCAAAGGTCCGCACATCGAAGAGCCCCATATCGGTGAGCTTGTAGGAGGGGATCACCGGCAGGGCCATGAAGCCCAGCGTCATGAAGGGGTCGATGTGGGGATGCACCCCCAGCTCGCGGTGGGCCACCCGGTGGATCTCGTCCAACGCCCGTGCGATGACAGGCCCGTCCTCATAGCTCATCAAGCCGGCGATGGGCTGGGCAAAGGAGGTGAGCACCTCCCCTCCCTTGACGATCACCATCCCCCCGCCGATCTTCTTCAGATGCTCCACTGCCACTGCCATATCACCATCATTGGTGCCACAGACGATGAGGTTGTGACTGTCGTGGCCAACGGTGGTGGCCATCGCCCCCGCCTTCAGCCCCAAGCCACCCAACAATGCCACCCCGACGTTGCCCGTCCCCTTGTGTCGCTCCACCACCGCCAGCTTGACGATGTCCTGGCCAGGATCGTGGACCCAGAGGCCATCCTGCACTGTCACACGCGCTTCCCCTGCATCGGTGGCGACGCTGCCTTCGATGACTTGGATGACCCGCACGTGGTCACTGGCGAGCTTCAGGCGGAGGCGCTCGACGGAGAAGTCCTTGATGTTGACCTTCGAGGCGACGCGCTCGTCACGTCGGGCGATGGCCGGCTGGAGCATCTTCCCGTCCTGGGCGACAAGTGTTCCTTTCACATAGACTTGGTGCATGGTAAAGTCGGTCACATTGTCGGCCAACACGAAGTCGGCGCGCAGCCCCGGGGCGATGGCCCCGCGGTCGGTGAGGTTGTAGCAGTCGCTGCTATTGATCGTCGCCATGCAGATTGCCTCGATGGGGTCAAGGCCCGCTTGTACCGCCAAGCGCACGTTGTTGTTGATGTGCCCCTCCTCAAGGATTGACTTGGGTTGGCGGTCATCGGTGCAGAAGCAACAACGGCGGATATTGCCCTCCGTCACCCCACCGAGCAGCGTGAGCACGTTGTGACTTGCCGACCCTTCACGCAGCAGGATGTACATCCCCCGTCTGATACGCGCCTGCATCTCCTCGACGCTCTCACACTCGTGTTCGGTGCGGATCCGCGCGCTTGCGTAGGCGTCAAGTGGGCGGCCTACGATCTCGGGGCTGTGCCCATCGACAACCTTGCCACTGGTGCGTGCCGCAATGATCTTCTCCAGCACCTCGTTGTCTGCTGCAATGACGCCCGGGTAGTCCATCATCTCTCCCAGGCCCAGCACCCGGGGATGGGAGAGCGGCTTCACGACATCCTTGGCCCCGATCTTGGCCCCGCTGTGCTCAAAGGAGGTGGCAGGCACGCAGGAGGGGACCATGAAGAATGCCTGGACCGCCGTCTCTTCGGTGGCATCGAGCATATAGTACAGCCCATCGAGACCGGTGACGTTGCACAGCTCGTGCGGGTCGCAGATCGCCGTCGTCGTGCCGCATGGGACGACGAGGTTGCTGAACTCCTCGGGTGTTGCGTGGCTGGATTCGATGTGGACGTGGCAGTCGATGAACCCGGGCAGGAGGTAGCGGCCCTCTGCATCGACGGTCCGTTCCGCCTCCCCGGTCCCTGCCTCGGCGAACGCTGCGAAAAAGCCATTGGCGATGAGCAGGTCAGATTCGAAGAACTCCTTGTTGTAGACATCGAGGATCTTGGCTCCGGTGATGCACAGGTCGGCAACGCTCCGTCCACTGGCGACATCGATGATGTGTTTCAGGTGTGCTTTGGTGTTCATGTCCTCCCCCTTGTCGGTAAGTCTAATCCCCGCCATTGGATTCTTCAAGGGAAAACAGCTGTAATTGAGACCTATTATCAATAAAATCCTGCTGGGTTTTTACCTATTCTTCAATATTGGCTTAGGTTTTTGATTCACACTGGTAAAAAGCACAAATAAATTGCTCAAACAGCAAATTAGACGATTTTTCTGTACGAACTTCCACAAGTAGGATAGACTATAGACATTCAAAACATCTGCAAGGAGTGCATCGATGGAAAAGTTTTTCAAACTCAAGGAACGAAAAACGACAGTAAAAATTGAGGTGATGGCAGGTATCACGACCTTCTTGACCATGGCCTACATTCTCGCTGTCAATCCGGGCATCCTTTCCACACCAGGGGTTGGAATGGATTTCGCCAAGGTCTTCTCGGCAACGGCAATCTCGGCGGCTGTCGCAACGCTGATCATGGCGCTGATGGCCAACCTGCCGTTCGCCCTCGCCCCCGGCATGGGTCTGAACGCATTCATGGCCTTCACGGTCGTCTTGGGAATGCAGAAAAGTTGGCAGTTCGCCCTCACCGCAGTCTTCGTCGAAGGTATCATCTTCATCATTCTCACCTTCGTGAACGTGCGTGAAGCGATCATCAACTCCATTCCGGACAACATAAAAAAAGCGATCGGGGTAGGTATCGGCCTCTTCATTGCCTTCATCGGCATGCAGAATGCCGGCATCATCGTTGAAGGTGCTACGCTTGTCTCCTTGAACCCGACATGGCTCAAGGGTGACGCAGGCCTCGCACTCCTCGGTCTGATCATCACCGGTGTTCTGTTGGCCTTCAAGGTACAGGGCGCCCTGTTGATCGGTATCATCGCCACCACAATCGTTGGTATCCCGTTCGGCATCACCAAGTACGCAGGCGGCTCCTACGTCCCGCCGGCTCCGTACTTCTTCCCCTTCGAGTTCCAGAACATCTTCACCGTCGACTTTGTCATCATCATGTTCACCTTCCTCTTTGTTGACATGTTCGATACGGTGGGAACCTTGATCGGCTGTGCCACCAAGGCTGACATGATCAAGAGCGACGGCACCATCCCCAATGTCAAGGAAGCCCTCTTCGCCGACGCGGTGGGAACCACCGTCGGTGCAATCCTGGGAACCTCGACGGTCACCACCTACGTCGAATCCTCTGCTGGAGTCGTCGAGGGAGGCCGCACCGGCTTGACCGCCTTGGTCGTTGCCATCCTCTTCCTCGTCTCACTCTTCCTCGAACCGCTCTTCGGATCGATTCCTGGCGCAGCGACTGCACCGGCCCTGATCCTCGTCGGTGTGTTCATGATCACACCAGTGACGAAGATCGAGTGGAACGACATGACCGAAGCGATCCCCGCCTTCTTGACCATCATCTTCATGGTCGTTGCCTACTCGATCGCAGATGGTATCATGTTCGGTATCCTCTCCTACGTCGTGCTCAAGCTCTTCAGCAAGAAGGCCAAGGAAATCACCCCGATGACGTGGGTCCTCTTCGCCCTCTTCGTCCTCAAGGCATTTGTCTCCAACTTCGCATAAGAGCACCACGCCAACCTACAGGGACCCCGCATGGGGTCCCTTTTTTGTTCCAAAGACGTCGCCGATGGAGTACAATGGCTCCATGCAAGAACCAACCCCCATCCTGGTCACCGGCAGTGCCGGCTTCATCGGCTACCACCTCACCAAGGCCTTGCTCGCAAACGGAGAGACGGTCGTCGGCATCGACAACCTCAACGACTACTACCCGGTCGCGTTGAAGATGGCACGCTTGGATCAGTTGACCCATCCACGCTTCACCTTCTGCCAGCTCGATATCGCCGACTCCCTGTCACTCGACGAGCTCTTTGGACGCTACCGATTCCGCTTTGTCGTCAACCTCGCCGCCCAAGCCGGGGTACGGTACTCGATCACCAACCCCAGAGCCTACCTTGAGAGCAACCTCGCTGGATTTCTGAATATCCTTGAGGCGTGCCGACACCACGATGTCGAACACCTCCTCTATGCCTCCTCCTCCTCGGTCTACGGCCTCAATGATACGGTGCCCTACTCAACCGATGATCGGGTGGACAACCCTGTCAGCCTCTATGCCGCCACCAAGAAGTCCAATGAGCTCTTGGCCCACGCCTACACCCACCTCTATGGCTTTGCCACCACCGGCCTACGCTTCTTCACTGTCTATGGACCCTGGGGGAGACCGGATATGGCCTACTACTCCTTTGCTCAGGCCATCGTCGCGGGGAAGACCATCAAGGTCTTCAACAAGGGGGATATGTGGCGCGACTTCACCTACGTCGATGATGTCATCACCGCACTCTTGAAGATTATCCCCGCCCCGCCACAGCCCAATGAGCACGGGGATCGCTACAAGATCTACAATATCGGCAACAACAAGCCGGTCAGGCTCTCCCAGTTCATCGACACCCTCGAGTCCTGTCTGGGCAAGACGGCACAGAAGGAGTACCTGCCGATGCAAGCAGGGGATGTCTATCAGACGTATGCCGATGTCACGGAACTTGAGCGGGACTTCGGGTTTCGCCCCGATACCCCGCTCTCAGACGGCCTCTCGGCCTTCGTGAAGTGGTTTTATGCCTACCACGCCTGAAAGCCCACCCCGACTGAGACGGCAAGGCCCGTCGCATCGTAGAGAAAGCGCTCCACCTGCGTATCGTCTGTGCTGCGGTCGATGAGCCGCCCCCAGATGGGGCGTGAGTATTCAAAGCCCAGGGAGAGGAGAAACCCATCGCCAAGGTGACTCATCATCCTCAGACCGACGCGCAGCGTATCAAGGCTGAGCTCGGCGTTGTCCAAGAACTGCCACGCGGTCTCGTAGGAGACGTTCACCTCACTGCTGAAGTAGGGGCCGAGGGGGATGAGGACCGCGGTGCCCATACCGTAGTACCACGCCATCTTCTCAGCTGAGACATCCTGCACCACCCCGTCGAAGATGAGGGTGAACGCCTTCTGGGCTCCGCCGAAGAGGGTGAGGACAAACCCTCCATCCCAGTTCGAGGAGCTGGTGACGCGTACGTCCAGCTCAGTGCCGGAGTAGGTATTGGAAGCACTCGATGAGGTGATCGTCCCACTGGTTGACCGCCAAAAGAGTTCGCTTCGTAACTCAGCATAGGAAAAAAGCGGCAGCGAAGCCGATAAAACCAGTAACGTTATTACACCAAGTCGTTTCATCGTCCCCTCCATATCGCTATACTGTGGGTATACTATGAAGAGACCCAATAAGCAAGTGATTTGGTAGGGATTATGGAACACTATGATGTGATCATTGTCGGCGGCGGGGCAGCCGGTCTTTTCGCCCGAGCAAACCTCCCCCCGAGCAACGCGCTGCTGCTTGAGGCAGGGGAAGAGGCGGGGCGCAAACTCCTCATCACCGGATCGGGGATGTGCAACCTCACCAATACCCTCGAGGTGCAGGAGTTTCTCAACCACTACGGCTCAAAGGCCCAACGCAACTTCCTCTTACCGGCGTTGCAGAATCTGACCCCCACCCAACTGAGGGGTTGGTTCGAAGGGCGTGGTGTCGCCACCATCGTGCGTGGCGACGGCAAGGTCTTCCCCCAAAGCCACAGTGCCCAAGCGGTGCGCGACTCTCTCCTCGCCTCATCGAGGATCCCGATTTGTTGCAATGAGAAGGTCAGCGCCATCGCTGTCGCCTCCCACGGCTTTCTCGTCACGACAGCGAGCGCTCGGTATCACACCAAGGCCCTCATCGTGGCAACTGGGGGAAAGAGCTACCCCCGTACCGGCAGTGACGGCTCCCTCTACCCCATCCTTAGAGGCCTTGGCCACACCGTGGTCGAACCCAAGCCGGCTCTTGTGGGCCTGGTCATACACGATTGGCACTACGCCCGGTTGGCCGGCTCATCGATACAGAACGTCAGGGTCGCTGCCGTCCATGGGGGAGAGGACAAGCCCTACTACCAGGGCTCGGGGGACCTCCTCTTCACCCACCGCGGTCTCTCCGGTCCCCCGATCCTCACCCTCAGCGGCTCTGCGCTGAGGGGGGACACCATCACCGTCACCTTCGTGGCAGAGCCCATGCGCACGTTGGAGGTATTGGCCCGAGCCCACCCCCAACAGCAGATGGTCACCCATCTGAAGGAGGCGGGCTTGACCCGTGCCTTCGCCGCCGCGGTGCTCGAACAAGCCAATATTGGAGCAGAAGATACGTGGAATCACGTGGACTCCATGCGACGTAAAACACTCTGCTCCCTCCTCTGTGCCCACCCCTTTGTCGTTGAGGGGACGATGGGCTTCTCCAGTGCCATGGCCACCCGTGGTGGGGTGGCCCTTGGCGAAGTGAATCGTAAGAGCATGGAGTCCCGACTCCACAGAGGCCTCTTCTTCTGTGGGGAGGTATTGGACTATGATGGGGAGAGTGGAGGCTTCAACCTCCAGGGAGCCTTCAGCACTGCGCTGTTGGCCGCATCTCATATGAAGGAGAGAGTATCATGAAATTTCTATGGACCACCATCGATGTGATCGATCTGGATGAGAGCGTGCGTTTCTACGAAGAGATCGTAGGGCTCTCAGTGAGCCGGAGAGTGACGGGAGGACCGTCAAACATCGCCTTCATGGGCGACGGGGAGACGAAGGTCGAGCTCATCACCCACGCGGGGGCAACGCCCAAGGGCGTGGGAGCGGGGATCAGCATCGGCTTTGCAGTCGATGACCTTGATGAGAAGATCGCCTTCCTCACAGAGAAGGGGATCGCCATCGCCGAGGGGCCGTTTTCCCCGAACCCGTCGGTTCGCTTCTGTTATGTGCACGACCCCAACGGGGTACGGGTCCAGTTCGTCGAACAGCATTGACAAAAGTTGAGGCCGGGATTTGCAGTCCCGGCCCTAATGCTCCTTTGATAGTGATCAGTTGATGCGCTTTGCGTCCGTTGCCATCAGTTGGTCGAGCTTCGCGCCCGGGTTCTTGAACTTGGCAAGGAAAATCATCGCAGCGATGATGTACGGTTTGTAGCTCGCCTCCTTGTAGAGGGGGACCAGGTAGCGATCGAAGACCGAGGCCTCGACCTCACCCTCTTTGCACGAGACGCCGGTAATATCGGCAGGCAGGCAGTGCATGTACAGTGCCTTGCCGTCGCGTGTCAGGCTCATCAACTCCTCGGTGCACGTCCAATCCTTGAACTTGGCGTTGTTGGCAAGGCATGCCTGCTCAAGGGCGTGGAGTGCCGCCTCATCGCCGTGCTCGACGATTTCGGTGCGTTCCTCCATCACGGCAAACGGCGCCCAGCTCTTGGGGTAGACGATGTCGGCATCCTTGAACGCCTCGGCCATCGAATCAACGCGAGTGTACGAGCCGCCGCCCTTCTCGGCGTTCTCCGTGGCGACCTTCTCTACCTCAGCCATCACATTGTACCCCTCAGGGTGCGCCAGCACGACATCCATGCCAAAGCGGGTGAAGAGGCCGATGATCCCCTGGGGGACGGAGAGCGGCTTTCCGTAGGAGGGGCTGTACGCCCAGGTCATGGCTACCTTCTTGCCCTTGAGGTTCTCCACCCCACCGAAGTGGTTGATCACATGGAGCATGTCGGCCATCGACTGGGTCGGGTGGTCGATGTCACACTGCAGGTTGACCAGCGTCGGGCGCTGTTCAAGCACGCCATCGTCATAGCCGCTCTGCACCGCTTCGGCCACCGTCTTCATATAGGTGTGGCCCTTGCCGATGTACATGTCGTCGCGGATGCCGATGACATCTGCCATGAAGCTGACCATGTTGGCTGTCTCACGGACCGTCTCGCCATGGGCAATTTGGCTCTTGCCCTCATCGAGGTCCTGGATTGCCAAACCAAGGAGGTTGCAGGCGCTGGCAAAGCTGAAACGGGTTCGCGTCGAGTTGTCACGGAAGATGGAGATTCCCAGCCCGCTGTCGAAGACTTTGGCGGAGATGTTGTTCTCCCTCATTGCCCTGAGGATCTCAGCTACCTGAAAAACCGCGGCAATTTCATCATCACTCTGATCCCAGGTGAGGAAAAAATCATTGAGATACATGTCGTCAGTCTTGAGGGTCTTGAGCTCTTCAATCATCTTCTTGATAGCAGCCTTGTCCTTCATACGGGAAACCTCCATTGTGTTTGATGTGAGAAAAAACGGGACAATGGCACTATACCATGGAGGGGTGCCATTGTCCAGAATATTGTTGCGCTTTGTTGCAAAACCCTATTGGATCTTCCCAAGCTCCCTGAGGATTTTCTCCGGGGTGAAGGGCCAGGAGCGCATCCAGACCCCCACGGCATCGAAGATGGCGATGGCGATCGCCGGAGCGGCGCCATTGGTCGCAATCTCGCTGATCGACTTGGCCCCGTAGGGACCGACCTCATCGTTGACATCGATGAGGACCGACTTGAAGTCCTCCGGTACTTCGCTGATCATCGGTACGCCGTACCCGGTGAAGTTCGCGTTCACACACCGCCCCTCCCCATCGAGAATCATGTTCTCGTAGAGGGTGTGGCCGATGGATTTGAGCGCCGCGCCGTAGAGCTGGCCGAGGGCGAGCTCCGGGTTGATCGGGGTGCCGGCATCCTGGAGTGCGTAGAACTTCTGTACCTTGACCTCTCCGGTGCGGGTATTGACCGCAACCTGGGCAAAGTGCGCCCCATAGGGGATCGAGTTGTGCAACGTGGTGAAGGAACCGGTGCCCATCACCTGCCCCCGCCCGGTGCCCGAGAGCGCTGTGTGGGAGAGGTCGGCGTAGCTGAGCGTCTTGCCGGTCTTGGTCGAGTAGACCTCACCCGGCTCCCTCAGACTCAGGTCATCCACCTCCTCCTCCATCTGGAGTGCCGCTTCGCTGAGCAGGTTTCTTCGCAAGTCCTCAGCCGCCTTGAAGGAGGCCCCACCTGCAAAGTATGTGCCGCTCGATGCAAACGCGCCGGTGTCGAAGGTACAGCTGTCAGTGTCCCCGCTGGTGACGGTGACCCGGTCAAGCGGAACGAAGAACGCCTCGCTGATCATCTTTGCCGTGACGGTGTCCAGCCCGGTGCCGATGTCGGCCCCGCCGCTGAAGATCTGGAAGGTCCCATCGGTGAGCAGCTTCGCCCAGGCGTTGCCGTGGTCCAGACCGGGCAGTCCACTGCCCTGCTGGATCATCGCAAACCCCTTTCCGACCTTCCACTCACCACTCTCTCCCTCGACCTTCTTGCCCCACTCGATCATCTCGGCTCCCCGTACCAGCGACTCCTCCAAGCCACATGAGCCGACCGGGACGACGTTTCCTTCCCGTCCCTCGCCCAGGCCTCGCAGGATCTCCAGCATGTAGCCAGTCTCGACCTTGTTCTTCATCGCCATCTGGTAGTAGTCGACGCCGATCTCGTTGGCCAACTCGGCCATGCAGGTCATCAGGGCGTAGCTGCCCTTGGGAGCCCCGTAGCCCTGGTAGGCGCCGGTAGGGGCGATGTTGGAGTAGTAGGTGATCACCTGGAACTTCATGTTGTCGACGGCCAAGAGCGGCAGCGTCTTCGAACAGGCGTTCATCGGCACGGTGAGGCAGTGGTTGCCGTAGGGGCCGGTGTTGGCCCGCACATCCATCTCGACGGCCGTGATGGTCCCATCCTTCTTCGCCCCCATCTTCACCGTCACCCGCATCGGGTGGCGTGTCGAGTTGGCGATGAACTCCTCCTCACGGGTGTTGCGGTAGAAGACCGGTTTGCCGGTGATCCACGTAGCGTAGCCGACCAAATCCTCGACCAGGACATCCTGCTTGGAGCCGTAGCCACCACCGACACGCTCCTTGATGACCCGGATTTTGTTCTCTGGGATCTGGCAGACCCAACCGACGATCCTCCTGACGTGGAAGGGTACCTGCGTCGATGCATTGAGTACCAGCCGTCCGCCTTCGATACGGGCGTAACAGATGTGCGGTTCAAGCGGGGTACACTGGATCTGGGTAGTCTGATAGGTTCGTTCGATGACGGTATCGGCGTCGGCGAAGCCCTTCTCCACATCCCCGATCTGGCCGCGCGCCGCGCTTGCGATGTTGCGCCTGATGTCGCCGTGGAGCGGGAACATGTAGACGACCTTCCCATCACGGGGATCGGCGTCCTTGTTGTACTCATCAAGGCCAGCAGGCTCGCCGCTTCGGTACTCGACAATACCGTTGTGAATCCGCACAGCCCCGTCGGCCATCGCCTCCTCTACGGTGAAGATCGGCTTGAGCACCTCGTACTCCACCTTGATCTTGTCCCTCGCCTCGATGGCCTGCGCCTCGGTCTCGGCGACGATCGCTGCGACGCGGTCACCGACGTGGCGGACCTTCTGGTTGAGCAGGCGGCGGTCGTGCGGGCTCGGCTCGGGGTTGGACTGGCCCGCCTGCATGTAGTAGACATCGGGGCAGTTCTCGTGGGTGATGATCGTCTCCACCCCCTCCACCTTCAGCGCTTCGCTGATGTCGATGCTCTTGATGTAGGCGTGGGCGTGGGGGCTGCGCAACACCACCAGCGAGTAGTAGCCCGGCTGGACCCGGTCCTCGACGAAGGCGGGTTCACCGGCTACCAGCACCGGGCCATCGACCTTGCCCTTCGCCTTGCCGACGTAGGTGAGGTGGTCACGGAACGACGGGGCGATCTCGCTCTGGTAGGCGCCGCTCTTCATCCATTCGCTTGCAAGTTGGACGGCGGTATAGAACTGCTCGTATCCACTGTCACGGATGAAGAGGCCACTGAGCACCTCGCGAATCTGCTCGCGCGTCGGTTCGGGGTGTTTTTCCAGGAGCCACGTGAGCAGCAGTGCCGCTGCCGGAGCGTTGTAGGCGCTCTGCACCACCCCGCTGTCGATCATCGCCTGCTGTACGGCGTTGAGGTTTCGGCTGGTGCCCAAACTCTCGGCGGTACGGATCTCTGCTCCATCGACCTGGACGGCGAGCGTCAGGTTGGCGTAGACGGGTATGTCATTGACGAGTACCGTATCGCTTCCGACGAACCCCTCGCCATCGTCGCTGTCACGGACACTGCGGTATCCGAGCCCAACGAGTACCGAGCGCAGCGTCCGGTTGCCCACTGCCTCCACTGTGTGTCGTTTATTGTTCACGGTCAGGGTAATCGTGCTCATCGTGCGCCTCCTTTGAGAAATTCACCGAAGAGTTGTCCAATCCCCTCCGCGGCAATGTAGCGCTTGTACTCTCTGCTGCCGACAAAATCATCGACCGCTTCCAGGGCCTGGCTGGCCGCCAGCTGTACGTCCTCACGGCTGGAGAGCTCACCGCTCTCGATGGCATTCTCCACGTCGGTGAGGCGTTGCACCCCGCTGCCATGGATTGCAGCGACGACCCGCACATGGCTGATGACCAGCGCTTCGCCCATCATCGCCCCGAAGGCTACCGTTGCGGCGCTGCGATTCTGGACGCTCAGCGCGTAGCGGCGTGAGCCGACATAACGCTTGTCCTTGGGCAGCAGGATTGCCAAGAGAAGCGTGGTGGCATGCTGCTTGTGATAGGTGTAGTACTCCCGTACCGGCACCTCATCCTCGCTGTATGCCCCACCCTCGGTGACGTTGGCTGTCACCAGCGTGCATCGCGAGGCGAGCAACGCGGGAGCAAGGAAAGAGTGGTCGTTCATCAGGGCAAGGTTGCCTCCGATGGTCGCCATGTGGCGGCGGGTGTAGGAGCCGCAGTAGCGCGCTGCATCTTTGAGCCACTGGGGCACCAGCGGGCTGTCGATGAGCGCCTGCAGGCTCACCATCGCACCGATGCGGATCACAGGCCCGTCGTCGACGATCTGGTCGAGGCCCAGACCCTTGAGGGCGATGCCCACCTTCGCGTCGACGGTACCGCCCATGCGGTTGATCTCCGTCCCGCCGGCAAACCACACGCTGCGTGCGTTGTTGCGTTTCAATGTCAAGGCATCCGCTATGTTCGATGCCACAAGATATTCCTGTATCATACGACCTCCTTGCG
>JALOBD010000254.1 GCA_023228445.1 Sphaerochaeta sp.
AGGGCCACTACCACAAGGGCTCCACGGTGAACTTCCTCACCCTCTTCAAACAGCGGGAACTCATGATGCTCACCGCCATCGGGTTGCTGTTTCAATCGACATCGGGGTTCTTTCACTCATTCTTCTCAATCTATTTCATCAATGACCTGGGCGGAAGCCTCCAGCTCTTGGGGATCATCACCTCGTTCTCCGCTTTTGCCGAAATCCCGTTCCTCATCTTCTCCGACTCTCTGGTCAAGAAGTTTGGAATCCGGGCACTGCTGCTGGTTGCGTGCTTCGTCGGGGCCATACGCTGGATCCTCACCGCGTTGGTCGTCGTGCCCGAGCTGCAATTTTTCGTCCAACTGCTCCACGGGATGAACTCGATCGTCTTCATGTTTTGTATGGCGGTCTATATTAATCAGAGCGTACCGCGGGAACTCAAGGCATCGGGGCAAGCGTTCTATGCATTCTTTGTTGGCATCGGATCGAGGGTCATCGGCAGTTGGATCGGAGGAATCCTGACTACCCATATCTCAAAGCAGTTGATTTTCTTGACCAACGGCTTGCTTTTGCTTGGCGTCCTCCTCTTGATCGTCATAAAGTTGCGAACATCACGGGGAGCTCAATACAATGAACCTATACGCATACAGGGAGGCGTGGAATGAAGCGATACCTTCAATACCTTTTGGAAGGTGGGGAACAGAGAGTTGATTATCTACTTGCGTACCAAGTCATGGAGGCTGAGGACCGTAACTATGGAGGGATCGCGATGCGTGAACGCGCCTATCCCCAGGCAAAGTCCACCATCTACCGGATCACGCCTGCCATCTGTTGCTATGTCAATCCTGCCAGTCGGTTTTATAAGGACTCGGAGGTGTATGACCGGATTATCCTCGCACTCAAGTATATCCGGAGCAAGCAGCGGGAGAGCGGTTGTTTTGATCTTGAGAACTGCAACTTCGACTCAGCCCCTGACACCGCGTTCTGTGTCAAGCGTTTGCTGCCCCTGTACCGGATTGTGGAACGATACCCCGCTCCCAATGTGGAGGTGATCAAGGAGATGTTGCAGGAGATCTGCAAGAGGGCACTTGAAGGGATCGCAGACGGGGGGTTCCACACCCCAAATCACCGATGGGCGATCGCATCGATCCTCGCCGATGGCTCGAACCTGTTCAACCTTCCCATCCACATGGAGAAGGCCAACGAGTACCTGCGCGAAGGAATCGACTGCAACGAGTATGGTGAATATTCTGAGCGCAGTGCCATCACCTACAACGCGGTGAACAACGCCGCCATGATCACACTCTTTGAGGCAACGGGCGAGGAGAAGTACCTTGAGTACGTTCGGCGGAACCTGACCATGATGTTGACGTACTTTGAGGATGATGGCTCGATCTTCAGCGAGAACTCCACACGCCAGGACAAGGGGGCGAAGGCGTTTCCCCGTGATTACTTCTACCAATACCTCTACGTGGCTGCCCGCGACAGCGATCCGATGTACGGACGGGCTGCCAAGCGTATCATCGATGACAACCGGAGGATGAACCTGCGCAAGGCCCCCGACTGCCTTCACTACGTCATGCTCGATGATCCGATGCAACAGTACACCTTCGATGGCTCAGGGTTCCTCGATTCCTATGAGCGCTATTACCAATCATCCGGTGTCATGCGGTTCAAGAGTGGAAAGGTTTCGTACTCCATCGTCGAGGACTCTGCCAAATCCCTCTTCTTCAATACCGGCAGCCTCGGCTTCTTCCTGCGAGGTTCGATCGGGTACTTTGAGAAACGCCACATCCTCTTTAGTGACCTGACTGCCGTGGAGGGCGGCTACCGCACGACCTTCCACGGTGATGGGTGGTACTACTTGCCCTTTGAGCAGGTAGATGAGGAGATTGTCGACTTCTTTGCCATCGACAATACGATGCGCAAGAAGATCATCAAGAACACCGTCGACATCGACATCGAGGTGCTCCACAAGGATGGGGGTTTCGACCTCGTCTTCACCTCCCGGGGGATCGATGAAGTGAGCGTCTTCTTGGAGTGGGTAATCCCGGCCGATTGTGAGGTGGAGAACGATGCATTCTACTGCATCTCCCAACCCGGTGGAGCTTTGTTGGTCCGTGATGGGTATGTCGAGGTTCGCAGTGGCATGGACCGATTCTCCATCGGTCCCATGGGCGTCTCCAAGTACATCGTGAAGGGAAACTATGGCAGTGAGCCGGCAAGTGAGAGCGGCTTTACCCTGGCTACCGTGATGACCACACCCTTCAAGAAGGTCTTTTCAGTCAGGTCAAGGTAAGGGGGAGTCGAGATGCATGTGGGGATAATGGAGGGGAGCTGCCGGTCATGACGTATGATGCAACAACGATTCAAGGTGCGATCGATCGGGTATTGAATCATTTCAAGACTGCCCTGTACGCTCCCGATGAAATATTCCTAAAGAATATGGAAACGAACAATCTCGCCGGAGATGACATAGCCAAGTACGAGTTCTGGGAGTGGCCCCAGGGGGTGGGGCTCTATGCCCTCTGGGAGCTTTTCCGCAACACCAACGATGCCAAGTGCTTGGATCTTCTCATCGCCTACTACGATGAGCGGATCTCCAAAGGGCTGC
>JALOBD010000255.1 GCA_023228445.1 Sphaerochaeta sp.
GTACTTGGACCTCATCGGTCTCTTCACGCTCAGTGGATGCGATGGCAACAATCGAGTCCTCCTTGAACTTCATGGTAGCCACCCGAACACCCGCTGCGTTCCGCCCTTGGATTGAGATTGCATCGACGTGTACGCGGATTGTCTGTCCCATCAGCGTCACGCAGACCACATCATGGTCATCGTTGACCGCCAATACCCCGATAATCGAGTTGGCTTTCCCTCCGATGGTGTAGATCCGCTGTCCTTGTGTGGCACGACCGTGGACATTGAAGGCATCGAACCTCACTTGCTTGCCCTGCCCGTTCTCGGTGATCATCAAGATACGCTTGGTGTCATCAACCTTGAGGAGGCCTGCCACCTTGTCCTCGCCTCTGAGGCGGATGCCACGCACCCCACGTGAGGCGCGACCCATCGCTCGTACAGCATCCTGGTTGATCTTGAGCCCACGACCAAGCTTGGTGATGATCATCACCTCATCCCCATCCTCCACCAACTCACAGGAGAGCAGTTCATCCCCCTCATCGAGGAAGAGGGCCCTGATGCCCCTCACCCGGGCGTTGATGAAGTTGGCCAAGGAGACCTTCTTCACCACCCCCTCCCGGGTGGCCATCATCAGGTAATGATCGTCATCAAACTCCTTGAAGTTGATGATCGAGGTGATCTTCTCGTTGGTCTCGATCTGCAGGATGTTCTTGACGCTGGTCCCCTTGGCGGCCTTGGAGGCCTCGGGGATATCAAAGACCTTGGTGTAGTACGCCTTGCCGGCGTTGGTGACGAACATCACATACTCATGGGTGGAGGCGACGAACATGTGATCGACAAAGTCGCCATCCTGCAACCTCGTCGTCCGCGTCCCCTTGCCCGCCCGACCTTGGGCCTCGTACTCCTCGGTGGGAATCCGCTTGGCAAAGCCCTTGTTGCTGATCAGGACAACGACCTCCTCCTCCTTGATGAAGTCCTCCATCGTCGCCTGGCCGAGCTCCTCGCGTACGATGGTGCTGCGCCGCGCATCCTTGGGCACCAGGGTGGGCACGAGGTTCTGTGTCTCGTCCTTCACCACACCCAGGATCTTCTGTTCATCGGAAAGCAGGTCCTTGTAGTATGCGATCTTCTGTTCAAGGTCGGCGAGCTCCTCCAGAATCTTGGAGCTCTCCAGGTGTGAGAGGCGCCCGAGGCGCATGTCGATGATCGCCTGTGCCTGGATCTGGGTAAGGGCGAAGGTCTTCATCAGCTCATCCATGGCCGTAGCGTTGTCCGCCGACTCCTTGATGATCCTGATGACCTCGTCGATGTTCTCCAGACCGATCTTCAACCCCAGGAGGATATGGGCGCGCTCCTCGGCCTTGCGAAGGTCGAAGCGGGTGCGCCGGGTCACCACCTCCTTGCGATGGTCGATGTAGTGGCTCAACATCTCCTTGAGGGTGAGCAGCGTCGGCCGTCCATCGACGAGGGCCAGGTTGTTGATGTTGAAGTTCGACTGGAGCGCAGTACGGGCGAAGAGTTGGTTGAGCACCACCATCACCTCTGCTCCCACCTTCAGCTCAACAACGAGGCGGATACCGTTTCGGTCACTCTCATCGCGCACCGTGGAGATCATCGGAATCACCCCGTCCTTGCGCAAGTCGTCGATCTTCTTGGCAAGGTCGGCTTTGTTGACCTGGTAGGGCAGTTCAGTGAAGACGATCACATCGTGGTCCCGCTCGTTGGTCTCGATCTCATAGCGGCTGCGCACCACGATCCTGCCACGGCCGGTGGTAAAGGCATCACGACTGCCCTGCATGCCACAGATGATTCCCCCACCGGGGAAGTCCGGGCCCTTGATGTGGTGCTCCATCAGTTCATCGATGGTGATATCGGGGTTGTCGATGACCGCTGTGATGGCAGAGCAGATCTCGCTGAGGTTGTGCGGGGCCATATTGGTGGCCATCCCCACTGCGATGCCGCTCGAGCCGTTGGCCAACAGGAAGGGGAAGGCTGCCGGCAGCACGGTCGGCTCGGTAAGCGAGTCGTCGTAGTTGGGCCCGAAGTCCACCGTCTCCTTCTGGATGTCGCTGAGCATCTCGTCGCCGATGCGGCTCATCTTCGCCTCGGTGTACCGCATCGCGGCAGCCGGGTCCCCGTCGATCGAGCCGAAGTTTCCCTGCGGCGTGACCACCGGGTAGCGGAGACTGAAGTCCTGGGCGAGGCGTACCAACGCATCGTAGACCGATCCATCGCCATGGGGGTGGTACTTGCCCAGCACGTCTCCGACGATACGGGCGCTCTTCTTATAGGAGGAGGAGGCCTTCAGCCCCATCTCGAACATGTCGTAGAGGATCCGGCGGTGGACCGGTTTGAGTCCATCGCGCACGTCGGGCAGGGCCCGGCTGACGATGACGCTCATCGCATAGTTGAGATACGAGGTGCGCATCTCCTTCGATACGTCCACAAGGATCGTCCTGTCTTGGGTACTCTCTTGCACGGGTATATCCTTATCCTTAGATATCAAGGTTCGTCACATAGACGGCATTGGCGTCGATGAAGGCGCGCCGGGGCTCGACTTCCTCTCCCATCAACATCGAGAAGACCCGGTCGGCCTCCTCGGCATCGGT
>JALOBD010000256.1 GCA_023228445.1 Sphaerochaeta sp.
GCCCAAGCGGCGGGCAAGCGTGTCACCCTCTTCGTCAATGAGACACGCCCCTACCTGCAGGGCAGCCGCCTCACTGCCCCAAGCGCCCAAGAGATGGGTCTTGATGTGACGGTGATCGGGGATGGGATGGGGGCCAATCTGATGCGCGAAGGGATGATCACACACTATATGACCGCCGCTGATGTGCTCTGCATGGATGGGACGGTCGTCAACAAGGTCGGCACGCGAGCCAATGCCATAGGCGCCTACTACCACCATATCCCCTACTACGCGTTCTCCATCTCCCCCGATCCGACCAAGACCGATATCTCGCTTCTGGAGATGGAAGAGCGCGATGGCCAAGAGATGAAGGAGTGCCGAGGAGCGCCCACGACAGCTGAAGGGGTGAAGGGGTGCTACCCAGCCTTCGATATCATCGAGGCGAGCTTGGTGCGGGCGGTCGTCACGCCCAAGGGGATTTTAGAGCCCACCGTGGTGAAGGAGCACTTTGCATGAAGGCAATCATCGCAGGGACCGGATTTGATCACATGGAGGGCCTGTCGCTTACCCGGAGGGTGGTGGAGAACCGCTGGGGGAGTGTCGAACTCTTTCTCGGCACCCAGGACGACGAAGGCCTCCTCTTCCTGCCACGCCATGGCTCCGATCACTTTCGAGCCCCCCATATGATCGACTACCGGGCCAATATCCAGGCCCTCACGGACCTGGGGGTCACCGAGGCGGTGGCAATCTATGCGGTGGGTTCGATCAGTGACCGACTCAAGCCGGGCGAAGTGGGCATCGTGGGCGATTGGGTCGACTTCACCGGCATGGGGCAGACTTTCTACGATGAGGGTGAGGTGGTGCACATCAGCGTCGATGAGCCGTTCAGCCGTGATCTGCAGCAGCGGGCCAAGGCCAGGATGCCCAGCTTGCAGGAGAGTGTGGTCTATGTGACCACGAAGGGGCCCCGCCTGGAGACGAAGGCCGAGATCGCCTTCTTCGCTCGCCAGGGGTTTGACGTGGTGGGCATGACGCTGGCAAGTGAGGCGACGCTGCTCGCCGAACGCTCGATCGCAACCCTTGCCCTGGCGTACTCGATCAACTGGGCCGCCGGCGTGGGGGAGGGGAGGGTCACCTTCATCGACGATGACCAGATTGAGGCGATGAAGGTGACAATCACTCAGCTTTGCCGCTCGATCCTCTCAATCTGATCGAGCTGGTAGGGGGTGGCCTGGTAGACGTGGTAGTTGAGCCAGTTTGCAAAGAGCAGGTTGGCATGTGAGCGCCACGTCACCGAGACTGTCCCTCCCTCATAGTAGTTGGCCGGCTTCTTTGGATTGAGGCCCCTGCCCAAGTCACGGCGATACTCGTTGTCCAGCGTCAGAGGGTCGTACTCGCTGTGGCCGGTGACGAAGATCATCCGTCCGTCGCGTGAGGCACCCAGGTAGAGGCCAGCCTCAGGTGAGCGGGCGATGACCACCAGATGCTCATTCTCTTCATACGCCGCCTCGTCAATGGTGGTATGACGCGAGTGCGGGGCAAAGAAGTGATCGTCAAAGCCCCGCACCAGGGTGTGGTCGCTGTCCACCACTTGGTGGCGGTAGACACCGCTGAGCTTCTCGGCAAGCGCAACCTTGGCGATGCCGTAGTGGTGGTAGAGCGCCGCCTGAGCCGCCCAGCAGACGAAGAGCGAGCAGTAGACATGCCTGTGTGCCCAATCGAGGATATGGACCAGCTCCTGCCAGTAGGCGACCTCTTCAAACTCCATCTGCTCCACCGGGCTACCGGTGATGATGAGGGCATCGTAGTGGAGGTGGCCTACCTTGTCGAAGGTTTTGTAGACGCCTTTGAGGTAGGAGGGCGCGGTATGTTTGCTCGTGTAGCTTGCCGTGGTGAGGAAGGTCACCTGCACCTGCAGTGGCGTGTTGGCCAGCAGGCGCAGGAACTGCTCCTCGGTCCGTCCCTTGTCGGGCATGAGGTTGAGGATCGCCACCTGAAGCGGGCGGATGTCTTGGTGGGCGGCCCGCTCTTCGGTCATGAAGAAGATGTTCTCGCTCTTGAGCGTCTCGATTGCTGACAATCCCTCTGCGATGGTCACCGGCATCATGCACCTCCCAGTTGTGCGAAGGCCTGTGCAAGGTCCTCGATCAGGTCATCGGGGTGTTCACAGCCAATTGACAGGCGTACCGTGGTACCCCGGATTCCTTGTTCACGCTTCTCCTCCTCGGTGAGCTGGGAGTGGGTGGTGGAGGCAGGGTGGATGACCAGGCTCTTCATGTCGGCGACGTTGGCCAGGAGGCTGAAGAGTGCAAGCGAGTCGATGAAGCGCCGCGTCTCCTCCTCACTGCCGGCAAGGTCGAAGGTGAAGATGCTGATGCCTCCCTGGCAAAAGTACTGCTGATAGAGACGGTGGTCGGGGTGGGAGGGGAGGCTCGGGTGGTTGACCGCTGCCACCCGATTATGGGCGGAGAGGTAGGAGACGATCTTCAAGGCGTTGCTGGTGTGCTTCTCCACCCGCAGCGCCAGCGTCTCAAGGCCCTGGAGGAAGAGGAAGGAGTGGAAGGGGGAGAGGCAGGCGCCGGTGTCCCGGAGGGTGACCGCCCG
>JALOBD010000257.1 GCA_023228445.1 Sphaerochaeta sp.
TCGATTGGCCGCGGCGCTATCACTTCATGCGCCTCCATACCGCCCAACACATGGCAAGCGGAATTCTGTACCAGGAGTTTGGTATCGACACGGTCAGCGTTCACCTCGGTGAGCGCATCATGATGATCGAATGCGCCGCTGGGACAATCGATCAAGCCGTCGTTTACCGGGTGGAGGATTTGGTGAACCAGCGCATCCTGGAGAACCGCCCCGTCCACAGCGAGGTCCACGACCGCGCCTCAGCCGAGGCATTGGGGCTGCGCAGGTCCATCAAGGTGGAAGGCGATAGCATCCGCCTTGTCACCGTCGATGGGGTGGACACCATCGCCTGTGGTGGTCTGCACGTAGCCCGGACGGCAGAGATCGCCCGCTTCTTTTATATGGGCCAGGAGCGTATCCGCGGCCATATACGACTGATCTTCACCGTCGCAGACGTGGCCAACGAGGAGATTCGACGGCGTAGCGAAGCGGCCGAGGTACTGGGGACCCTCTTCAGCGCTCCCATCGAGGAGGTGGCTGAGGTCGCTGCCGCTGCCATTGCCACCTGCCAAGGCGAACGCAACGAGCTGGCGCACATCAAGGCGCGTCTGGCATCACTGCTCCTTAGTCAATTGGCAGGAAGCGGCGAAGACGCCATCCTCTGGCAGGTCGATGAGACCATCGCCTTGAAGGATGTCGCCCAGGCGGTTGCCCACCACGAGGAGCTGCTCCTCTGTGCCGTCAAGGCAGAGGAGGAGCGCTTCTCCTGGCTCATCGCTGCCAAAGGAAGCGCTGGCGGGCGTTTTGACTTTGCTGGAATGCGCAGCGCCCTCTTCGAGGGCTTTGATGCAAAGGGTGGGGGACGGGCGCCGATCTTCCAGGGCAGTGGAATCGGCAGCGGCCATGAATTTCTTCGACGATTCAAGGAGCTGGCAAATTGAGAGTTCCCCGCTCCGTCATAGCGTTCTTCGCCAAGGGTGGGTACATCGATGATGAGGGGCATGTGCGCATCCGGCGCCTGCTCTTCCACTCCCTCCTGCTGATGGTCTTCATCTTCGCCCTCTATTGGGGTGCCTACCGCATCTATCTGGCGCTGGGATGGAACCACCACAGCGCCGTGCAGGAGTTTGTCGAGCAGCTGGGCGTCGGTGGGGTGGCCCTCTACGTCTTCACCGTCGACCTGTTGATCCTCCCCCTCTCGGTCGACCTCATCTGGCCCTTCGTGATCAGCTGGTCCTTTGCCAAGGCCCTCTTCGTCCTCGGCCTCTCGTCGATGGCCGGAGCGGTGACGGCCCACCTCTTTGGCAGGCTGGTCAGCCTCATCCCCCTCTTCAAGGGGTGGGTGGCCTCCATCGCCGGCGGCGAGACACGGAGGTTGCTCAACCGCTACGGATCGTGGGCGCTCGTCATCAGTGGTCTCACCCCGTTGCCCTTCTCGACCATCGCGATCGCCAGCGGGGTACTCCGTCTCTCCTTCTGGCGGATCGTACTCGCCTCATCGGTACGCTTTGTGCGGATGGGCGTCTACTACCTGATCGCCACCCACCTCATCTTTTCAGCAGCGCCCTGATCTCTGTTGCCACCATCCGTGTCCGCTCGACGCTCTCCCCGAGGGAGGCGCTACCGTCGAGCAGCTCCTCAATCTCCTTGGGTGCAAGCAGTGCAGTCACAGCACGATCAGTGGACAAGAGCTCTTTGAGGGGGTTCTCCTTGCCCTGTTGGACGAGGGCCCAGGCGGCGAGGCTGTGCCCCCTGATGAGCTCGTGCATCCGCTGGCGGTCGGCCCCCCGTTTGGAAAGCTCCATCAAGAGGCGTTCGGTGGCGGCAAAGATTGCATAGGAATCGAGGTTCCTCTTGATGCCACCGGAGTGGATCTGCATCCCGTCGATGACCTTCTTGGCTGTGGTGAGCACCTCGTCGCTTGCCAGGAAGAGGTCGGGGAGGATGAGGCGGCGGTTTGCACTGTCGTCGAGGGTGCGCTCCAAGAGGTTGTTGGCACAGTTGTACCAGAGCGGTGTGACCTGCGCCTCGATGTAGCGACAGAGGCTGTCGATCTTCTCGCTGTGGATCGGGTTGCGCTTGAAGGGCATCGCCGACGAGCCGACCTGCATCAGTGCAAAGGGTTCGCTCCACTCCCCGATGGGCGGGGATTGGAGAAGTCGGAAGTCAAAGAAGAGCTTGTGCAGTGTTGCCGCCACGTTGGAGAGGGCCTGGCCGATGCGCAGGTCCTGCTTGCGGCTATAGACCTGGGTGGCGGCGCTGTAGGCCGTGAGGTCGAGCTCGCCCATCACGCGCTCCTCAAGCTGTGTCGCTTTCATGGCGGTGCCTTTCAAGAGCTCACTGTAGCTTGCCGCCGTGCCCACCGCCCCCTTCATCCCCTTGCCGCGAATCGCATCGCGTGTCGCCTTGAGCTGAGCCAGGTCCTCTCCAAGGTCCTGCCCACTCTGGGCGAGGCGGTAGCCGACGGTGGTCACTTCGGCGGGCTGGATGTGGGTGAAGGCCATGCACGGTGTCTCGGAATGCTCCTCCATCTTGGCAAGCAGGGAGGAGAGCAGTGCCTCAGTGGTTTCGATGATGAGGGTGAGCGCCTCTTTCAGGCG
>JALOBD010000258.1 GCA_023228445.1 Sphaerochaeta sp.
AGAACCGATACCCAGCAACTCCTGCCACGATGGTCATCCACGAGCCTGCCATCGCTGCGGTATGGAGCCCGTCCTTGGTGTTGCCATGGAGGTTGGCGATATCCATCAACGTGGTGGCACGCAGGTACTGCATCCCTATTTCCGGGAGGTGGGAATCGAAGGCTGCCACCGCCTGGATCGCCGCCGAAAGGGAGGAGTCGCCGGTGGTATACCGCTCATAGTAGAGGAAGTTTCGTCGCCTGAGGTGCCAGGGGAAGCGATGTCCCTGCAGGACCATGGCAAGGGTTGCGTCGGCCTGCTTGATGAGGCGGTGGCGATAGATGACCAAGGGGTGGTAGTGGAGCAACATCGGGTGCCGGATCGCCCCCTGTTTGGCGATGTCCCACTCCTGAAGGGTAAGGAACCGGTCATCCTGGGCGTTGATGCCCTCCTCTTCGTCAAAGGGGATGTACATCGCTTGGGCAGCGTGTTCAAAAGCCTCAAGCTCCTCGATGGTGAGGTCGAGGCGACCGGCAAAGGCGGCGTAGTAGGTGGGCTTCTCCTCACAGAGCCAGCGAGCGAGGGCGGCGGTACGCTCGAGGTGGTAGGCGGCCATCGCATTGGTATAGAGGTTGTTGTCCACCAGCGCTGAGTACTCATCCGGCCCGGTCACTTCGTTGATACAGAACTTCCCGTCCCGTCGGTCATTGTAGAAGCCCAAGTCCACCCAGAGTCTGGCCGTTTCGATGAGGAGGTCGAAGCCCCCCTCGTCGAGGATCGAATGGTCGCCAGTGACATCGAGGTACTGCAAGAGTGCATAAGCGATGTCGGCATTGATGTGGTACTGGGCGGTGGAGGCGGGAAAGTACGCCGACGCCTCCGGCCCGCTGATCGTCCGCCACGGATAGAGTGCCCCTCGTTGGCTCAGCTGCCCAGCTCGGGACCGTGCATGGTCGAGGATCGAGATCCGGTACATGATCAGGGAGCGGGCGACGGCCGGGTCGGTATGGGTGAAGAGCGGCATGGCGTAGATCTCGGTGTCCCAGAAGTACTGCCCTTCATACCCAAGGCCGGTCAAGCCCTTGGCCGCCAGCGAAGTTTTTCCGTCACGCCCGACTGATTGGTGCAGCTGAAAGAGGTTGAAGCGGATGGCCTGTTGGATCGCCTCATCGCCTTCGATGGTGACATCACTGTGCGCCCAGAAGCGACGGTAGTGTGCGGCTTGCTCCGCACTGAGCTCCTCCCAGCTGAGATGCTCGCCCTCCTCTTCATCGCCTCGATGATAGAAGAAGAGCTTCTCCACTACCAAGTCGGTTCCTTGGTAGGTGAAGGTGAGGACCGGTAACAGCGTCTCTGCATCGATTGATTGCAGGACATCCACTGCCTGCGGCGAGGAGTGCACCGCTCCACAGTGGAGGGAGAGGCCGCTCTCCTTGGTACGAAACCGTGCTTCAAACCCCCGATCAAGACCCTCAAGGAAGGCGGAGGCGATCGTCTCCAAACTCGAGCGGCTGTCGAGGGACGCGATACGGGGGTCGAGGCCTTCGCGGCGCAATGGTTGGGCCAGGGCAATGGATGAGTGGATGGTGATCTCGACAGCCTCTTCCGCTTCGATGGTCACTCTGAGGATCCCGTAGGAGGGCTTCTCCATGGAGAGAAGCGTCTCCCAGGTGATGGAAACTCCATGCATATGGAGCTGCTCACGTATCACCCCCCTCTCCATGTCAAGGGTACGTCGCCACACCCCTTGGTCGGCGGTGGCCTCCTCCCCGTTGACAGCGACGGTGAGGTATCGGCAGTCGGGCAGGTCGAGCATCGTCTGTGCACTGCGGGCAAACCCGTGGGCATCCTCACCGTAGGGGATGGCACTTGTTTCATAAAAGCCGTTGATGAAGACGCCCGGATGGACCGCCGGGGTGCGGGATGGGGGAAAGCCACGCATGCCCACCATCCCGTTGCCCAGGGAGAAGAGGCTCTCATTGTGGGCCAGTGTTGCGCCTTCCAGGCGCTCCTGCTCAAGGAGGAAGGGGTGTGTTGCCATGGGTTAACCCTTGACCGAGCCAGCCATCAGACCCTGGACGAAGTAGCGTTGCAGGGCGAAGAAGACGATCAACGGGACGACCATGACGATGAAGGCTCCTGCAGTCAAGAGGTGCCAGTCCTGGCCACGCGAGCCGACCATCGTCGCCAAGCGTTGGGTGAGTACGGCCACATCGCTCGTCCCGCCGAGAAAGACGAGGGCGACGAGCAGGTCGTTCCACACCCAGAGGAACTGGAAGATGGCCAGCGAGGCGATGGCAGGTACCGAGAGCGGCAGGACGAGGCGGGCGAAGACGACCATCGGCTTGGCCCCGTCGAGGAAGGCGGACTCGAAGATATCGCGGGGAATCGTCGAGATGTAGTTGTAGAGCAGATAGATGCCCAACGGCAGGCCAAATCCGGTATGGGCAAGCCAGATGCCGAGATACGAACCGGTGAGTCCGATCTTCTGGTAGTCGCGCAGGATTGGGATGAGGGCGATCTGCAAGGGTACGACGAGCATCGCCACGACGGTGGTGAAGAAGAACTTGC
>JALOBD010000041.1 GCA_023228445.1 Sphaerochaeta sp.
GATACCCTCGCCATCTGCGCCATCATCGAAGGCCTCACGATGGAGGCAACGTGATGAAGACCACCATTCTTTGCTTCAGTGGAAGCGGCAACAGCTACTGGGTGGCCACCACGCTCGCTGCGCAGCTCGGCGATGCGACCGTGGTGATGATCCCCTCCTTGATGGAGGGGCAACCCATTGAACTTGGCAAGCGGGTGGGAATCGTCTACCCCGTCTACACGTTCTTCCCGCCGAACCTTGCCACCTATTTTATCGAAGAAGTGCTCGCACGCCAGGATCTGGAAGGCGTTGAATACTTCTTTCAAGTCTGTACCTACAACCTCTTCTCCTCCTGGGCCCTCTTTGCCATGGAACGTTCGCTCAACCGGGCGGGCATGGCAGTAAGCTTCACCGACCGGGTACGGATGGCCGATACGTACGTACCGCTCTTCAAGACCCCAAGTGAGGAGCGTATCGACCGCTACTACCGGAAAGCCGCGGAGAAGATCGAGACGATTGGCCACCAGATCGACGGGACAGTCATCAAACTGGGTCCCCGTGCCCCCTTCGCCAAAGGCGCAGCCAGATTTCTGATGAAGCCGATCCATCGCTCCTTGATGGATGGGGCAGCGGCGTTTGCCGTCACCGATGCGTGCACCGCCTGTGAGCTCTGCTACCGCATCTGCCCATCGGGCAACATCGAGATGGTAGGTGGCCGGCCGGCCTGGGATCGGGTGTGCAGTGGGTGCCTTGCCTGCTACCACCGGTGCCCGGAGCAGGCGATAGTCTTCACCCGACGGATCAGGGGAGACCACTACCCCAACCAGCGATCGGGATATCGAACGGAGTACCGATGATGAACAGCTACGATTTTGATGTATTGATCGACAGGAAGGGAACAAACTCGGTGAAGTGGGACCGAGCAGCCATCAAGGGGATCTGCGGCAACGGTGAGGCTGAGCCGTTCTGGGTCGCTGATATGGATTGGCAGGCCCCGCCTGAGGTATTGAAAGCTGCCCACGATCTTGCCGACCACGGCATCTACGGCTACCCCATCGCCCCACAGCAGCGCCAAGTCTTCTGCGCATGGGCCAAGGAGCGCCATAACTTGGAGGTGAGTTCTTCTCAAGTGGTCGTCAGCCAAGGGGTGCTGGCCAGCTTGGCGACGTTGATAGAGATCATCAGCGTCGAAGGCGATGGAATCATCGTCCCCCTCCCCGCCTACCAACCGTTCATCAGAATCGTCAACAACTTCAAGCGGACGCTACTCTCCTGGCCCCTCACCTACGACCAACAGACCAACCGCTTCAAGGTCGACTGGGAGGCTTTGGAGGTGTTGCTGCCCGACGCCAAGGCCCTGATCTTCTGTTCTCCGCACAACCCCACCGGCCTGACCTTCTCAAGCGATGAGCTGGTCGCCCTCAGCTCCCTCTGTGCCAAACATCAAGTGACGATCATCAGCGATGAGATCCACAGTGACCTCGCCTTCGCTGCCCACCACTGCCTGCTCGAGGCAGCTGCCGGGACCGGGTGCAACGTCATCGTCCTGATGGCACCCTCGAAGACCTTCAACATCGCCGGGGAACACTACTCCTTCACCCTCTTCTCAAACGATGAGGCGAAGGAGCAGTTCATCCGTCGCCGAGACCAGTTGTATGGAAGCTCGGTCTCCACCACCGCCATCGTCCTCGCCATGGCCGCCTACCGGCACGGAGGAGCGTGGCTGAAGGCATTGGTCGACCACCTCAACGACCAAGCTGAATTCATCGAACACTACCTCTATGAACGCACACCATCACTGACATTCATCGCTCCTCAGGCTTCCTTCATCGCCCTGATCGACTGCGCTCGCATCATCCGCCTCGTAGAGCAGGATGCTGCGCTCCACCCAGAGCTCTACAACCCTGAGCTCAGCCCCAACGGGGGCCTGCTCTCCCGCTTCTTCGGCCAACGTGCCGGTGTTGCGGTAAACGATGGGACGTGGTTCGGTGGCGACGCATACCGCCGGTTCGTGCGGTTCAACTTCGCCGCTCCACGGGTACGGGTGGCCGCCGCCCTCGACCGGATGGCAGGCGCCGTCGAAGAGCTGAAGAAGCGCTACAGCTGACGGTGTTGGGTACGATAGGAGAGCGGAGTCATACCATACGCCTCCTTGAAGAGGGCAAAGAAACGGTGCTCGCTGGCAAAGCCGGAGAGCTGGCCCACCTCCTTGACGGTGATCGTGCTATAGACCAAGAGACGACTCGCCTCTTGTAGACGCTGGCGTGTGATCTCTTCAAGGATGGTCCGTCCCCGCTCCACCTTGAATCGGATTTCAAGCGCCCTGCGGCTGATGGCTGCCTTACTGGCGACTTCGTGGGCGGTGAGGCCATGGCGTGCCTCCCGCTTGATGAGGCGCAGTGCCCGCGCTACGTGGTCGTCGCGGGCGTGGACAACGCGTGTCGACTCACGTTCAATGACCATGAGCGGGGCAATCTTGCGGCGCTGAAAGCCACCAATGCTGCCGTCGAGCACGCCATCCAGCAACAGTGCCGCCTCATATCCGATGGTCCTGCAGTCCACTTGGATCGAGGAGATCGATGGGGTTGCCAGTTCACAGATCAACGTCTCGTTGTCGACTCCAAGCACCATGACCTCATCGGGGATGGAGATGCCCAACCGCTGGCAGGCCAGCTCGACCTTCATCGCGCTGAGGTCGTTGCAACAGAAGATCGATGTGGGCGTGGCCAATGAGGCGAGCCAGCTGTCCAGCGCGGGACTCTCCTCATAGAGCTGGCGCCACCACGCCAAATCCTGGGTGAAGGTCGCCACCTGGCTGGCGGCGAGGCCCGACCCCTCCAAGAAACCTTTGAGCCGCTCTCTCGACCAGCGTACCCGGCTCACCCCACACCACCCCCAATTCCGGCTTCCCGCCTCCTTGAGGTAGGTGGCGCCATCCACCCCGGTCTGATGATCATCGTTGCTCACCTGGCCCAAGAGGTCTCCATGTACCGAGTTTGCGATGTCGATGATGGGGATGCCCAGCGTAGATAATGACCGCGCTTCCTCCTCGCTCTCGATGCGGGCAATGAGGCCGTCGCAGTCTGCGAGGCCCTGGCCGAAGAGCGGACCTTGGCCCTTGAGGCGCCACTGCCCGTTGGTGCGGGCATACTCCACCACCCCGGCTGCTACAGCCATATCATAGCTGTCTTGGAACCTGAGTTGCAGTGCGATGGTTCGCATGGGCCTCCTCTACGCAAAAAGATAGTGCATATGCGCATTTCAAGCATTGCCAATGTAGCAAACTATCGTATGCTATAGCAAGGAGGAGAGTATGCACACCAAACGCCTTCCCATCGCAGGGACGACGGCCACAATTCCTGCCATCGGTATGGGCACCTTCGGCAGCGACCATATCGAAGCTGAGGTAATGGCCCAGGCGGTGAAGACCGCCCTGGCCATCGGCTACCGCAACATCGACTGTGCGCAAGTTTACTCCAACGAGCCTCAGATCGGGGCGGTACTCAAAGAGAGTACGGTCGCACGCGACGAGTTGTGGATCACCAGCAAGGTCTGGAACGACAGCCACGGCAAGGCAAACGTCATCGCAAGTGCCAAGGAGAGCCTGATGGACCTTGGGCTTGACTATCTGGACCTCTACCTGGTCCATTGGCCCTTCCCCAACTACCACCCGCCACACTGTGATGTCGAAAGCCGCAGCCCCGATGCCCGGCCCTTCTCCCTCGATGAGTTCATGGACACATGGGCCGGCATGGAGGCGTTGGTAGCGGAGGGATTGGTTCGCCATATCGGTACCAGCAATATGACCCGGGCCAAGTTGGAGCTGGTCCTCCCACACTGCACCATCCGCCCACGCTTCAATGAGATGGAGCTCCACCCCACCTTCCAGCAGTCACAGCTGGTCTCCTACCTCACACGTGAAGGGATGATGGTGATCGGCTACAGTCCGCTCGGTTCGCCCAATCGCCCGGAGCGGGACAAGACCGAAACAGACCTGGTGGATATGGATCATCCGATCGTCGTCGAGATCGCCCGCGCCCACCAGGTCCACCCTGCCTCGATCTGTCTCAAGTGGGCCCACCAGAACAACATCATCCCCATCCCGCTCTCGACGAAGGAACACAATCTGCGGAGCAACTTCGAGGCAATTCACTGCGATCCACTGACCGATGAGGAGCTTACCCTGCTCAAGGAGGTGGAGAGCAACAACCGCCTTATCAAGGGGCAGGTCTTCCTCTGGGAGGGGGCAGCGGGGTGGCAGGATCTCTGGGATGAGGATGGGATCATCGCACGCTAACAATATAAAAGGAGTGATACAATGGCAACACGCATGATGAAGGGGGCAAAGCTGCCCGGTAACAGCACCGTGGTCTTCGGAGAATTCGAGGTTCCCACTCCGGGTCATGGACAGGTATTGGTGAAGACCAAGTGCTCCACCATCTGTGGCAGCGACATCCGCGCCATCTACCGCGAGCACCTGGGCAAGGGACCGGAGGGGTACCAGAACGTGATTGCCGGCCACGAGCCGTGCGGCATCATCGTTGAGGAAGGACCGGCCCTGCGCCGCTTCAAGAAGGGCGACCGGGTCGTCGTCTACCACATCAGCGGCTGCGGACTCTGCTATGACTGTCGCCAAGGCTTCATGATCAGCTGCACAAGCCCACTGAGGGCCGCCTACGGCTGGCAACGCGACGGGGGGATGGCCGAGTACATCCTCTGCGATGAGAAGGACCTGGTGCTCCTGCCCGATGAGCTGACCTACGCCGACGGAGCGCAGGTCGCCTGCGGCTTCGGCACCGTCTACGAAGCCATCGAGAAGGTCGGTGTCAGCGGCAATGACGCAGTCCTGGTCGTAGGACTGGGACCGGTGGGGCTCGCCGCCCTGATGCTCGCAAAAGCGATGGGGGCGACCACGCTCATCGGCATCGAGAGCCTTCCCGACCGCATCGAGCTTGCAAAGCGGTTGAACTTGGTGGACCACGTCTTCCAGGCCAGTGACAAGAACGTCGAAGAGGTCCGCTCCGTCACCGGCGGGCACGGGGTGGAACGTGCCTTCGACTGCTCAGCAAGTGACAAGGGGCGGGCAACGGCGATACGGGCCACGCGCAAGTGGGGAAAGATTGTCTTCGTCGGTGAGGGGGGCAGCGTCACCTTCGACCCCAGCCCGGACATGCTACACGACCAGAAGACCATCTACGGCAGCTGGGTGACCAGTATCTGGAAGATGGAGGACCTGGTCGAGCACCTGGTGCGGTGGAACATCCACCCTGAGGATTTGATCACCCATCGATTCAGCCTCGACGAGGCGGACAAGGCGTATGCATTGATGGCAAGCGGCAAGTGCGGCAAGGTGGCTGTTTGCTTTGACGAGGAGCTGCCTAGCTGAACTCCTTGTTGAACCGCGGGGGGGGTGATCCATTGGAGAGCTCCCCCTCGCTCTTCTTCATGACCACAATCGTCGGCTGGAAGACCGTCGTGGAGGGAAAGTCCGTCAGGTCGCCCTCGATGCGGAGGGTGAGGATCTGTACTGCCAACTTGGCCATCTCCTCAAGGGGTTGAGCCACTGCATAGTGGCAGAAGCGTAGAAGCGGTGCGTAGTGGAGATAGTCGAAGGAGGCGAAGACCATCGTGTGCCGTACACTCTTGGGGGCGTGCTCCATCAGATAGCTGGTCGCCCCGATATGGACCATGTCGTTGACAATGAAGAAGGCATCGGGGCAATCCTCAAAGGAGAGCGCCCTCTCCATGAGGGTATACCCGCTCTTCATCGTCATGCCTTCGTGGAGGACGAAGCGCTCCTCCACCGGCAGACCATGGTGGGTCAGTGCCTCGACAAAGCCCCGGTACCGCTCTACCGAGGTGTGGACGTGGGGATCGCCACCGAGAAAGCCGATGCGCCTGCGCCCATCGCCGATGAGGCGACGGGTGATATCGTAGGCGCTTTGGCGGTTATCGCTGACAATGACATCTTTCGAGAGCCCTTCGATCTTGCGGTCGAGCATCACGAGCGGAACATCGAGGTCTCCAAAGTGGGAGCCCTCATCGCTGACGGCGATGATGACCAAACCGTCGACGTTACGCTCCAAGAGGAAGGAGAGCTTGCGCTTCTCCTCATCCACGGAGTTCTCGGAGCTACAGACCAGCAGTGCGTACCCCTTGGGGGAGAGCAGGTGTTCAAGCTGCTCGACGATCTCGGTGAAGAAGGTGTTGGAGACCTCAGGCAACAAGATCCCGATGGATTTGGTCCGGTTGAGCTTGAGGGAGCGGGCAACAGCGTTGGGCTGGTAGTTGAGCTTGGCCACCGCCTTTTGTACCTTCTCTTCCGTCTCGGGGTTCACCACAGCCAGCTTGTTGAGTACTCGACTCACCGTGGCGATGGAGACTCCAGCAAGCTTGGCAACATCTTTGATCGTCGGGGTCTCCCGTTTGGACATGGACTGACGCTCCTCCTGTACCCCCGCGTTGATGAGAATTTGGATAAATCCTTTGTCAGGGGAAGACACTTTCTATCTTTGCATCACAAAGAGGGTTTGTCAATGAAATAATGTAAACGTTTACAATCCATACGCCACGCAGTACTGCCGAGCAACGGGGAAGCGCTGGGTGTCGTTGCCGTACCGTATACTGCCGTTGTTGGCAACATCGGCGAGGGCACGATGAGCCACTGGTCACCGCTGCCCCTTCAACTGCTGTCCCCACCGTGCAGCCTCTGCCCGTGATCTTGGGTGTAGCGCTACGGGGTAAAGACCTTCACCTTCTGCAGGCTTCTGATCAGATCCCGCCCCTCCTGAAGGCTCTCGATCCCTCCGGTAGCCCACGCCTGGATCATCAGGTTGCCGAGTGCAGTGGCCTCTGAGGGCCCTGCGTAGACGGTCATGCCGGTCTCGGTTGCCGTCCACTGGTCGAGGATCTCATTCTTACAGCCCCCACCGATGATGTAGAGGGAGTCGAAGGTGCTCCCGATGACCTTCTGCAGGTCATCGATGGCCGCTTTGTACGCCCGGGCCAGACCTCGGTAGATGGCCACCATGTACTGACCCTTGGAAACCGGTATTGGTTGGCCGTTCTCCTCACACCACGCCTTGACGCGGTCGACCATCAGGTTGTCATGGGCGTTGGGTTTGAGGAAGACCAGGTCATTGACGTCGATATACCCTGGGTAGGTACTCTCCCTGACCGTCTCTTCATCAAGCTCCTTCCAAGAGATCTTCACCCCCTCTTCATGCTCCCAGTAGCGTACGCACTCCTGTTGGATCCACATGCCCATGATGTTCTTCAGAAAGCGGATGTTGCCGCTGGCTGCCACCTCGTTGGTAAACCCACTCTCCATGGCTTGTACGCTGGCCAATGGGGCGGGCAGTTCGACGCCGAGCAACGACCACGTGCCGCTGGAGATGTAGAGCGGCATCTCGCCTTCGGCAGCAGGAACTGCAGCGACGGCACTGGCCGTGTCGTGTGCCCCGCTTGCGATGACCAAGACCTCCTGGGGAGCACCCACTTGGTGGGCGACCGCATCGGTGAGCGGGCCGAGGACCGTACCGCTGTCGACGATGGGGCCGAAGAGCGATCGGTCGAAACCCATCTCATCGATGATCTGCCACGCCCAGTCCCCGGTACGGGGATCGTAGAGCTGGGTCGTCGATGCATGGGTACGCTCGTTCTTCATTACACCGGTGAGCCAGTACGCCAAGAGGTCGGGTATAGCAAGGTAATGGCGGGCAGCGGCGAAGGCCTGGGGGCGATCGCGCTGCATGGCGGCAAGCTGGAAGAGGGTATTGAAGGGCTGGAAGGCGATGCCCGTCTTCTCATAGATACGCTTTTTGCCCCCCAGTTTTCCACTCACGTACTCGATCATGGAATCGGTGCGGCTATCGCGGTAGTGATAGCAGAGCGACACCAGCGCGCCCCTTTGGTCGACAAGCACATAGTCCACTCCCCAGGTATCGATCCCGATCGAGACGATTTGGCCGGGGTATTGAGTAAACGCCTTCTTCAACCCCACCTTGATCTGTCGAAAGAGACTTTGGATATCCCAATAGAACTCACCGAGAAGCTGGTCGTTCTCCGTGACAAATCGGTGGACGACCTCAAACTCCTTCAGGTCTCCTACCAGGACCCTCCCGTTGGAGGCTCCCAGGTCGATGGCTATGTGCTTCTTCATTTCCTACTCCTTGATTCGTTCTTTACAGTGGTCCAAGAGGTACGCCTCAGCCTCGGCGCTCCACAGTCCGCCGTGCTTCTCCACCAATTGGGCCAGCTCGCTGTAGACCGGGTTCTCCTTTCCCTTCTCGGCCAGATCGGTGAGTGCCACCAGGGGAAAGTCAAGGTGGGTGTAGATCATCTTCTTCGAACCGGGGATGTTGGGCAAGTTGTAGACCGTCTCGGCAACGGAGGAGATACCTCCGATGTGGGTCACCAGCCCCGCCGGGTTGATCAACCCCTGCTCCATCAAGGTCAGCGACTCACGGATATCATCGGTGTTGCCGCCACTGGTTCCCACAATGTGGGTCGAGGCGTAGTGGACGTTGTAGAAGTTCAGGCTTGCGCTGAAGTCGGTGCGTTCAGGTCCGGCAAAGAAGTTGAGACACCCATCCTTGGCCAAGATCGCATCGGCCTGTTCGATGAGCGCCCGCACCGGTGCCATGACCAGGACGTCGTTGTACCCCTGACCACCGGAGAGCTCCATCAAGGCAGTGACCGGATCGGCGCACTCCTTGGTGTTGAGGTAGGTGAGCTCGACACCATTCTGCTGTGCATGCTCGACCGTATAGAGGATGGCAGCGCGATCGAGGCGCGCCTGGTCGATGTCGGTGACGACGATCCGCCGGGCCCTGCGGTCGGGGTTGTTGATCGCATAGTCGATGGCCGCAAGACCCATCGGGCCGACACCAGCGAGGATCGCCATGGTGCCACCCTCGACGATGCCCATGTGGTGCACGTAACTGCCACCGGTGGTGTGGTACATGGCGTGAAAGGTTCCCACCACACAGCTGACCGGCTCGGCGAGCGAGCCGAGGAAGTACCCTTGGCCGTAGTAGGGCAAGAGCGCATCGACCTCCATCACCTCCTGCGGGATGATGATGTAGGTGGCGTTGCCTCCGATGAACTGGTAGGAGTAACCGGGAGCATCGAGGCTACCCTTGTAGTTGAGCGCCGGCTGGATGGTGAACTTCATCCCCACTTCAAACTTCTCCTGCCACTTCGCTCCCACCTCGACGATCTCGCCACAGAACTCGTGGCCGAGGATGATCGGGTTCTTGTCCACATCCTTGGGGATGCGCTTGTGCGCAGCACCCTGCTGCACCGCCTTGTGGTCGCTCATGCAGATTGAATTGGTCACCACCCTCGCCAGAATCTCATCATCCTTGATCTTGGGGAGCTCGAACTCCTCAAGCCGCAAATCATTGGCTCCGTAGAGCCGTACTGCACGTGTCTTCATCGATATTCTCCTAGTTGAGCATCACCTGGCCACCGGTCACCGGGACCGCCTGTCCAGTCTCATACGTCTGTTCGACTATGTAGAGGATTGCCTTCATGACATCGAGGGTGGTACACCCGCGACCCATGGGCACCTTTGATTCATAGGCCCGTCTCACATCGTGTACCGTCTCTGCCCCCTTCACCTTCCCGGCAGCCAGATACTGGACGAACAACCCCTTCTCAGGGTCGGACCAGAGTGGACCGTCAAGGAAGTTTCCAGGGCAGACAGCATTGACTTTTATATTATCCTCGATCAACTCGAGGGCGAAGGACTGGGTGAGCCCGATGGTGCCGAACTTTGCTCCGGCATAGGCTCCGTTCTTGTTCGAACCCTCCAGCCCGCTCTTGCTCGAGATAGTGATGATATCACTGTAATATGATTTGGAGGGCAGGTTCTGCAGTGCCATCACCGGTGAGGCAACCTTGGTGCAGATGAAGAAGCCGGTGTAGTCGACGTCGGTGACGAACTGGAAGTCCTTCAGACTCATCGTCTTCACCGATCCGCTGCGCAAGACACCGGCGTTTGAGATGAAAAGATCCACCCCACCGCACTCGTCCACCACCTGTGCCATCATCGCCGCTACCGATGCTTCATCGGTGACGTTGACCTTCACCGGCTTTGCCACCGTGATGCACGCCTCATAGTTCAGCTCGTCACACAGCGCCGTGGCCCCCGCCTCATTCATGTCGGCGACCCAGACGAAGGCGCCGTGTTCGATCAGCGAGCGAACCATCCCCTCGCCAAAGCCCTGCGCCCCACCGGTGACAATGACGATGCTGTCGCGCACCACATCATCGCGGGTGAAGGAGGGTTCGAGGCCGACAACCATGCTCACCCCCTCAGCACGTACCGCCTCATCGTAGTTGGTCCCCAGGCCGAACTGCAGTGATGGCTCATCAAAGCCGATGACCGCCGGCCAGAGGCGGTGGACCTTGGTGTACTCCTCAAGGCGGCTCGTCCATCTGGTGACCATCTCCTCGATACTGTCGCCCTCCCGGACGACCCCGAGGTTCAGATCCGCCGTCCTTGCCTCCGTCCGATGGACGATCAGGCCCCTCTTTCCGTCGAAGGTGAGCCCCCGTAGCAGCGGGGCGATCTCGTAGGCCAATTGTGCGCTGAATACACTCATACCAACTCCTCAAATACAGTGACGATTGTGTGCGGATCTGTTGGGTCCATCGCTCTACCCACCTGTGCGTAGAGTGCGATCCGGTCGGAAAGACTCTTGCTGGCAACGGGGTTGCCAGAGCTGAAGAGCCCCCACTCCTCGTCATGGCTGCTGAGCTTCTCATGGGCCACCAACGCCCAGGCTGCATCGATGAGGTGGTGCGCCTCAGGCTCCAACAGCTCACGGCAATTCATCGACTGGCGGCTACTGTTGATATCCACCCCGCTGATCTCCATCAAGCCACGCGTTTGGGCAAGTGCCTGGAGGCGGGCCATCTGAGCCTTGGTGTTGCGCGGTGGCATATAGGTGACCGCCCGAAAGCCGATGTCGACGAGCAGGTCGAGCAGCTCTTCAAGAAATGCATCCTCAAAGTGCTCCGCCTTCTTGTCCCCCGTGGGGCTTTCGGCCACATCCCCGAGGTAGGCGTAGGCAGCGATGGCACCGATTCGGTTGGCAAAGGCCACCGCCTCGCGCACATCGATGCACTCCTCTCTGCTCGGCTGGATGAAGAAGCGGTCGAGGAAGCTGCCCTTATAGACCCCCAAGAGGTCGTAGACGTAGTGGGGGTTCTCCTCATCGAGCAAAAGCTCCTCGATCTTGGGTGGGAGCGCGATGGCGAGGGTCTGCGTCAGGAAGGTGACGAGCGCTTCACCTTTGCCGTACATCTCGATGGTTTGTTTGGCCATCGCACAGAGGATGTGCCGCTCAGTGACCGATCCGCCATCATCGTGGCGTGAGAGGGGCAGCACATCACGGTCGAAGTCCAGGTCGAACCCCCACTGGCCGACGAGGGCCATCAACGCCTCGACCTGGGCCCGGTTGCGCAGGTTGCGCACCCTGTTGATCGGAGCGAGAAAAGCCTTGGCCTGCTCGATGTGCTGCGATGGCACCCCATGGATGCAGATGTAGACGATACCCTCGCTGTCGGGGTTGTTGATCTTCTTCTGTCCAAGCGGGGTATCCAAAAAACTCACCCGAATCTCAAAGCCCACCGTCGTGGCGATGCCGATGAGGCGTCCCGCCTCCATCATCTCCCTGGCCGCCCCGATGGAGTCGTGGTCAACCGAACCGACGATGCCCAGGCCGGCCTTGTAGGCCGCCCAGGCCGCAGCGGCCGGCTCGTATGGGCTGAAGGAGTAGGTGGTGTGCACGTGGTTGTTCACCTCCTCGCTGGCCACCCGTTCAACCTTGCCCGCACGGGCAAGGTTACCGAGCGCTTCGGCAGCCTTGAGGCGCACCTCGAGCGAACGATCGTTGATCTCCGCTTCCCAGCATTCGATGGTATTCACCTAGACCCCCCTTGCACTGGTGCGCAAAAACTCACCATCGGTGTAGTTCTGGCTGGGCACATACCCCTCAAGGGGCAGGATCTGCTCATGGATCGCATCGACGACGCTTGCCGCCTGGGCGAAGAAGAGCTGCTCCATCTCAGCCGGTGGGGTAATCCAGTTCTTTGAACCCACCACGACGATCGGGCCGTCGAGGGAGTCGAACGCAAGGCGGGTGAGATTGCTGGCCACGGTATGCAGGTAGCTTCCCCGCTCCGAGGCATCGGTGACCATGACACAGCGCCCGGTCTTCTTCACGCTCTCGATGAGCGTCTCGTACTTGAGCGGGTTGATCCACCTCAAATCGATGACCTCGGCTGAGATGCCATGCCCAGATAAGAGATCTGCTGCTTTCATTGCGGTGTACAGCGATGGCCCGAGCGTAACAAGGGTGATGTCGCTTCCCACCCGCTTGACGGAGGGCTCACCTTCGGGGACCTCGTAATAGCCTTCAGGTACCCCGCCCTTCTCAAACTGCTCTCCGATGCCGTAGAGCTTCTGGCTCTCGAAGAAGACCACCGGGTCGGTGCCCCGCAGCGCGTAGTTGAGCATCCCCTTCACATCGTATGGGGTTGCCGGATACATCGCCTTGAGACCGGGTACCAAAGCGACCATGCCGGTCCACTCCTGGGAGTGCTGGGCCCCGTACTTGTTGCCCACCGAGACGCGCAGAACCAACGGCATCTTCAACACGCCGGCACTCATCGCCTGCCACTTGGGCATCTGGTTGAAGACCTCGTCGCCTGCACAGCCGAGGAAGTCACAGTACATCAGCTCGACCACCGCCCGTCCACCGGCCATGGCGTAGCCGACACCGCTGCCGACGATGGCACTCTCACTGATCGGAGAGTTGAAGAACCGTGAAGGCGGAAGCAATTCGGTCAAGCCACGGTAGCAGGCAAACGCCCCACCCCAGTCACGATGGTCCTCCCCGTAGGCGACCATCGTCGGATCGATGGTGAAACGGTGGGCCATGGCCTCGAAGACCGCATCACGGTACTGGTATTGGCGGGCTGCAGGATACTCCTTGCCGTTCTCATCGTACGCATAGCGGTTACGCTTGGCGATCTGCTGGACGCGGGGGTTCTCCTCAAGGCTCTGCAACAGTGCAGGCTTGGCGTCATCGAACTTCTCCACCGAACCATTGGAGAACATCACATGCTCGATGAAGGGACCATCGGCCATCGCGCTGATGGTACTGTCGACAGTGATCTCGAAGGTCTTGAACATCTTCTCCTCGAGGATAGCATCAAACTCATCGAGCTCGCCCTGGCTGACCAGCTTGTTCTCCATCAGATAGGCACCGTAGGCAACAATCGGGTCTTGGGCGTGGAACGCGTCGACCTCCTCCTTGGTGCGATAGGTCATCGCATCGCTGGGGCTGTGGCCGCTGTATCGATAGGTCAGTGTGTCCATGAACGCCGGCCCCTCGCCTGCCTCAAGCAGCTTCTTCTTGCGCCTAGTCGCTTCGGCTACCGCCAAGGGGTTGAATCCATCGACGCGCTCGGTATGCATCGAGTGCTCGTTGATGCCCGCGCCCACGCGGGCGGCCACCTGGTAGCCCATCGTCTCACCGATGGGCTGGCCCCCCATGGCGTAGAGGTTGTCAAAGCAGTTGAGCATGAAGGGCGGATAGCCGGGGTTGTCATCCCACAGTGTCTTGTACTGGTCCATCGAAGAGAGGACGAGTCCCTCATAGACCGGTCCGCGAGCCAAGGCACCGTCGCCGATGTTGGCGATGACGATGCCGGGTTTCCGGTTGATCTTCTTGTAGAGCGCCGCACCCACCGCGATGGTTGCCGATCCTCCGACGATGGCGTTGTTGGGCATCGAGCCGAAGGGGTGGAAGAAGGTGTGCATCGAGCCACCGAGGCCAGCATTGAAGCCGTTCTTCTTGGCATAGATCTCAGCAAGCGCGCCATAGAGCACGAAGTTCTCGGCCAGATCGCGGACACTCTTGCCCCCCACGTGCTTCTCGACCACCGCATAGGTGGCCCCACCCATGTAGGAGCTCATGATCCTGGTCAGCTCATCGTCGCTGAGCTGCACGATGGCGCTCATGCTCTTGGCGAGGATCTCGCCGTGGCTGCGGTGGGAGCCGAAGATCTGGTCATCGACGGTGAGGGCCATCGCTTGACCGACGGCAGCGCTCTCCTGACCGGCGGAGAGGTGGGCCGGGCCGAGGTGGTTATAGGAGATGCCCTTATAAGTGCCCTCCTTCTTGATGGTGTCCAGCATCATCTCGAACTTGCGGATCAGCAGCATATCGTAGTAGGCACGCACCAAGCGCTCTTTGCCCCACGCCTTCACCTCAGCTTTGATGTTCGCCTCATACTGGTTCACCGGAATCGGTGGCAGCTCGATGGCCTGTTTCTCTCTGATCGTCTTGGGATCGAATGGTAGGTTCTTTGACATATATGGCTCCTTCTCTGGGTATTTACAGACTGGGATCGAGCTGGAAGCACGCTTCCTTGATGAGCTCGTTCACACTCGGGTGGGGGAAGACAATCTCTTTGACGTCCTGGACGCGCAGCTCCGCCTCGATGAGCGCTGCTGCCCCCCAGATGATCTCACTGGCATAACTGCCGAGCAGGTGAATTCCCACGATCGCACCGCTCTGCCGGTGGGCGATGACCTTCACCAACCCGCCGGCACGCTTGCCCTCCTCGGCCAAGAAGCGTCCACTTGCCCGCATCTGGACCGTTGCGCTCTCGATGGGGATGCCCTTCGCCTGTGCCTCGGCCTCAGTCAGCCCACAGCCAGCCACCTCGGGGCTGCCGTAGACAGCCCACGGGATGGCGTCGTAGCGCATGCGCATCGCCTTGGAAGCGAAGATGTTCGACACGGCGACCTCACCCATCCGCGATGCGCTGTG
>JALOBD010000259.1 GCA_023228445.1 Sphaerochaeta sp.
CGGATGATGTCGACGTTGGGCAAGAGCCGGGCCAAGGAGTACATGGAGACCGACACCAAGATCACTTTCGCCGATGTCGCCGGCCAGGTGGAGGCCAAGTATGAGCTGGAGGAGGTCGTCGAGTTCCTCAAACGACCTGACCACTTCACCAAAGTGGGGGCGAAGATTCCCCGTGGGGTGATGCTCGTCGGTCCTCCGGGCACCGGAAAGACCCTCCTTGCCAAGGCGGTCGCCGGTGAGAGCGGCGTCTCCTTCTTCCATACCAGTGGCTCGGACTTCGTCGAGATGTTCGTCGGCATGGGGGCGGCGAGGGTACGCGACCTCTTTGAACAAGCGCGCAAGAATGCGCCGTGCATCCTCTTCATCGACGAACTTGATGCGGTGGGGCGCACCCGTGGCGGCGGCCTTGGAGGGGGAAATGATGAACGCGAGCAAACGCTCAACCAGATCCTCGTCGAGATGGACGGCTTCTCCACCACCGCTGGTGTCATTGTCATGGCGGCGACCAACCGACCGGACATCCTCGACCCTGCACTGCTGAGGCCCGGACGCTTCGACCGCCAGGTCGTCGTGGACCTGCCGGACATCGCGGAGCGCGAGGCAATCTTGAAGATCCATACCCGCAAGATCAAGTTGGCCGATGACGTCGATCTCAAGCGCCTTGCCCGTGGCTCGGCGGGAACCAGCGGCGCCGACCTTGCCAACCTCGTCAATGAGGCAGCGCTCTTCGCCGCTCGCAAGAACAAGATGGTGGTGGGGATGACCGAGATGGAGGAGGCGAGGGACAAGATTCTGCTCGGTGTCGCCCGAAAGAGCCGGGTGATGACCGAGGATGAGAAGCGGGCCACCGCCTACCATGAGGCGGGCCATGCACTGCTCCACTACCATCTGAAGAACCTCGACCCGTTGCACAAGGTGACGATCATACCACACGGACGGGCGCTGGGAGTGACGGTCAGCCTGCCTGAGCGGGATGCCTACACCAAGACGCGCTCAATGCTCCACGATTGGATCAAGGTGACGATGGGCGGCTACGTGGCCGAAGACTTGGTCTACGGAGAGACGACCACCGGCACCAGCAACGACATCAAGCAGGCGACGAACCTCGCCAGGCGGATGGTCACCGAGTGGGGGATGAGCGACCTCGGCTTCATCAACCTCGGCGATGAGGATGAACCACTCTTTTTGGGTCGGGAGATCACCCAGCACAAACACTACAGCGAGGAGACGGCACGGCGCATCGACAGCGAAATCCACAAGATCCTCGACTCGGCCATGGCCGAGACACGCGCCATATTGACCGAGCACCGCGAGCAACTAGAACGCCTCACCGAGGAGTTGATCGAGCGGGAGACGCTCGACGACAGCGATGTACGCCTCCTCTTGGGGTTCGATCCCATTGAGGAAGAACCACCGAAGAAGGGCAAGGGCGAGCCAACAACCTAGGGAGTACTATGAGTGCCGATATTTCACTGACGCGCAACTTCTGTATCATTGCGCACATCGACCATGGCAAGTCGACCCTTGCCGACCGCTTCATCGAAAAGGCCCAGCTCGCCACCAGCCGTGGGGGAGAACAAGCCCAGATCCTCGATGGGATGGACATTGAGCGTGAACGGGGCATCACCATCAAGAGTCAGGCGGTCACCATCCCCTATACCGCCCGAGATGGAAAGACCTACGAGCTCAACCTCGTCGACACGCCGGGGCACGTGGACTTCTCCTACGAGGTGAGCCGGGCGATCAGCAGCTGTGAGGGCGCACTGCTCCTCATCGATGCAGCCCAAGGGGTCGAGGCGCAGACGCTGGCCAACCTCTACATGGCGATGGAGCACGACCTCTCGATCATCCCGGTGATCAACAAGGTCGACCTGCCGTCGGCCGACATCGAGGCGTGCCTCCACCAGATCGACCACGACCTCGGCTTGGACAGCGACCTCGCCGTCCAGGTCAGCGCAAAGACCGGATTCGGCGTCGATGCACTCTTTGAGGCGATCGTCGAGCACATCGAAGCGCCGACGGGCAGCGACAGCGACCCGCTGAGGGCGTTGATCTTCGACTCCCACTACGACCCCTATCGGGGGGTCATCGTCCACTGCCGGGTCTTCGACGGCGTGATGAGGACGGGCAGCGAGATCCGCTTCATGCACACCGGGGGTGTCTACAAGGTCGAGGAGTTGGGCATCTTCCAGCTCGATCTCATCAAGGGCAAGGAGCTTGGATCGGGCGATGTCGGCTACGTCATCACCGGCGTGAAGACGATCAGCGATGTGCGTGTCGGGGACACCATCACCACGGTCAACAGGGGAGCAAAGGACCCGTTGCCAGGCTTCAAGGACGTCAAGCCGGTCGTGTTCAGCTCGATCTACCCGATCGATACCAACGACTACGAGGAGTTGGTCAATGCGATGGAACGCCTGAAGCTCAACGACGCCTCCCTCGTCTACGAGAAGGACAGCTCGGCGGCCCTTGGCTTCGGCTTTCGCTGCGGCTTTCTGGGCATGCTCCACCTGGAGGTGGTGCAGGAGCGCATCGAGCGCG
>JALOBD010000260.1 GCA_023228445.1 Sphaerochaeta sp.
GCTCCTGGACGCTGCGCCCATCGAGGCCGACCTTGTTCTTGTAGCGGATGAGGAAGTGGATGGCGTAGTCGATGCCGGCACCCACCGCCACCGCCGAGAAGATGATGGTGATCAAATCGAAGGGGATGTTGAGCAGGTACATGAAGACGTAGTTCGCCATCACGCCACAGAGGACCGGGATGATGGAGTAGAGGGCCAAGGAGAGGGAGCGGAAGGCGATGAGCACGGCGAGGAAGACGAGGAGATAGCTGATCCACGTCGAGCGGGTCTGGTCATTCATCAGCGTCTCGCTGAAGTGGAGGCCGATGTGCGGCTCTCCGCTGATGGTGACTGTGGTGCCGGATGGCAGCAAGGGCAAGAGCGACAACACCGTCGCCTCGATGCGTTTGGCGCTGCCGATGGAAGAGAGGTCCTCCTCCTCGCTGTCGTAGTTCTGCAGGTAGATGGTCAGTTCGGTGCCGTCGGCATTGATGATGTCGCCGATGGAGTGCTCGCTCTGGCGGCTGATGAGCATGATCATCCGGCCCAGGAGGTTGAGCAGACCCGATGTCTGTGGGATTCCCTCCTGGTCGGAGTAGACGTGGTTGGCGAAGCTGACGTACGAGGCAAAGGAGAGGATCCGGGTCACATCGGGGCACTGGGCGGCGACTGCACTCTCAAAATCGTAGACCTGCTTGAGGTTCTCGCTGTTGAGGAAGAACTGCGCCTGCCGGTCGGGCGCCTCGAGGGTGAGGATGAAGGGGGTCTCCCCGCCCATTTGTACGGCAAAGTGTTTCGAGCTCTTGTAGAAGGGGTCGCGTTTGGGCATGTAGGACATGTAGTTTGTGTTGATGGGGATGTGCTCTTTGGTCAACGCAAAGCCTGCGATGATGAGGACGAAGACCAGAGCGAAGAGCTTGTAGTGTTTCATGACCAAGCGTTCGATGCCCAGCACCGCCTGGGCGAGATAGCCACGCTTGTAGACGGTGATCTGCTCCTTCTTGGGCGGGACGACGAGGGAGAGGAGGGCCACCAGATAGGTGGCGGCCAGGATGGCACAGTAGGTGACCCCGATGCCCACGGCGATGCCGAACTCGCGCAGCGCAGGGGTCTTGGAGAAGAGGAGGCTGGCAAAGCCGATGACGGTGGTGATGCAGGCAAAGACGATGGTACGAAGGATCTTCTGTGTCGATTGGACGGCATTGAGCCCCTTGGGGTAGTCGGTGTAGTACTCACCGATGACGTGGATGGCGTAGGAGGAACCGAGGTTGAGGACCATGCAGGGTATGACGATGTTGACGATGTTCAGCGTATAGCCAAGGAGCTTCATCGTCCCGAAGGTCCAGATGATGCCGATGACCGACATGGAGAAGGGCAGCAACACACTGCGCTTTGCCCGAAAGCTCAGGTAGTAGATGGTGAGGATGGCGACAAAGCACACGACGAGAAGGATCGAGAGGTCGCGGCTGAGGAAGTACATCAGGCGGTTGGTCACCACCGAGGCGCCGTTGATGTAGACGTTCACCCCTCCCTCTCTGAGCACCTCCAGCCGATCGGAGAGCTCATCCTCCATCTCCTGCGTCAGTGGTAGCGATTCGAATGAGAAGAGGATGTTGGAGAGGTCCTCGCTTGCCAGATACCCCTTGATGATCGGGTCGCTCTCCATCCGGCTTTTGAGTTCCAACGCTTCCTCGTCACTCCATCGGTACCCCTCCTTGGCTGTGGAGAAGGGGACGCTGACCAAGCGGCTGCCTCGTTTCTCAAGCGTGACGAAGTCAAGCACGGAGAAGGGGGAACCTACATATCCGCTCTCGGCGAGACGGTTCATCGTCTCGTCGATCAGTGAGAGGGTGGCACCGCTGTAGAGGGTGGGGCTCTCCACCATGACCAGATACGAGGAGGTGAAGGGGCTCTCTTCGGGTCGGACGACCCCGTCGCTCTCTGAGCGCAGGTGTGAACCCAGCGCCTTTGTGGTAAGGCTCATCGTCTCGGGTATCTCAGTGTCGGGGGTTGGGGTGTATGCGAGGGCTGTCTTGCCCGCACCACCCTCGTACCTCGATTGTGGTTTCACATCGGCCATGAGGGTGGTGTAGTCAGCGTCGAGGGTGAGAAACGATGTATGGTAGAGAAAGAATGCGGTTATGACAAAAACAACCACCAATGTCAGTTTGGCATGCTTTCCAACAAAGGTTAGGAGACTATGCTTCATGATCCTCTCTGATTCCTTTTAATTCAAGTGCTGAGTATAGCATAGTCCCTTGGAATGCGACAGGGCCTCAATAGCGTGGATGGCGTCTTCTTGATGAACTGCGCCTCCCCCCGCCCGACGAGTAGGGACGACTGCGTCGATCATCCCTGCGCCCGCGCTTGGAGTCGATCCGGCCTCGGGTGAGGTTCTTGCCATTGGGATTGTCCGGCTTTGCCTGGGTGATGATCGGCTTGTCCTTCGGGGCGATGGCGTTGAATGTCTCCATGATTTGGTCTGCAACCTTCGTCGGGGCGGTGACGAAAGAGAAGTCGTCCTGCACCGAGACGTTCTGGATGTCCCGGTCCTGGGCGCC
>JALOBD010000261.1 GCA_023228445.1 Sphaerochaeta sp.
AGCTGCAGGTGCGGTCGGCCTCGGTCACCTTCAGGTTCCCGTGCACCAGCAGAGCGGCTGTCCCTGTAGTCATCGTCACTATCTTGGTGTAGTCGTTGCTGAACCCTACCAACGACGAGGGCAACATGATATAGTCCATTTGGGTCTGTTCTCCTGTTTGTTTGGTTTTGACAACTTCAACAATACAGGGCAGGCCCTCTCTTTTCAATGCCCCTTCGCTCAACCACGAAGGCTAGCTGGCAAGGCCATTATTCATCTCATCCCACAAAAAAAGTGATTGACCCATAATATATAGCAGATGACCTTCACCTGATACATAACCTACCGTATGACCATAGAGCGCAACCCTCTCAGCCGTGCCGTGGTGGAGTATATCGTCGTGTGCCTCATCACCACGGCTGTGTGCAATGGCCGCTACCGCCCTGCCGATGATGCGAATCCAGGCCAATATCACTGGTGTTCTGGTGGCCTTGGCCATCACGCTGCTCTTCTGCTCCCTTTTTAGAACACCGTACCCTCAAAGACGGCGCTACGGGGCTCGAGACTTCCAGCTGAGTACTCCCAGATCGTCTCGTACTCGCTGATATCCTCGCCCATCGCCTCCAGCTGGCGCAGGTAGGCGGCGATCGACTTGCTCTCGATGATGACCACAAAGCCCAGCTCCTCGATGACCTTGGAGTGGGGACGGCTGTGGTCGAACTCAAAGCGCAGGATCCGCCGCCCGTCACTCGTGATACCGATGGTGCGGTAGGTGTTGCTCTTGCCCAACGCCGGCAGGTTGATGGTATTGCGATCCGGGCTGATGAACGGGATCTCATCACCGCTGCGGATCATATTGGTGTTCTCCACCATCTTGTGCGCCTCGCTGAGGAAGGAGCGCAGTGCGGCGTGGTAGCGTTGGGCGATCTGGCCGATGGAGGCCTCCTCCACCTGCTCCTGCGTCGAGCGGGCGTTGGTGGCAAAGAGCTCGCGGTTTTCGAGAAAGCCCTTGACACTGAAGTTGTAGTAGGGCAACACCCCGATGTCGTTGAGGACCTTTCGCAGCTTCGCCGAGTGGCCCCGTCGGCTGGCGGCGACGGTGAAGACCTCCTGGTTGGTCACCGCCCACCCGGCTGCAAGGAGACGGGAGACCGCCTCCTTCGTTTCGGCGGTGATCTCCATCGCTGTGGAGATGTGGGTCTGCACGATGCACTCCTCGATGCCCACCTCCGTTGCCCGCTCCTTGAAGGAGCGCAACACCTCAACCAGCTCTTCGGTAACCCGCTGGGGGAGGTAGACCGGGATTTTGGTCCCGAGGCGCACCCGTTTCATCTCCTCAAAGCGCTCCCCCTCCTCCCGTCCTTCGTTGTCCGCCCTCTTCGCTGCCGCCATCTCGATGACCGCGCTAAGGATCTCAGAGAGCTGGCGGGGGCTGCTCATGAAGGCGTCGCCCCCGGTGATGAGGATATCGCTGAGGTACGGATCGTTCCTGAAGTACTCCATGTTGAGCTTCAAGAGCTCGCTCCAGCTCCTCTTCGGGGCAAGCTTGTCCAGTTCGAAGTTGAACCGTCCCCCTTGAAAATCGTACATCCGCTGACAGTAGGAACAGAGCCCTCCGCAGGCGCGCCCCATCGTATCGGGGATGAAGATTGCCACGTTGGGGTAACGACGGTGGACGTTGTGGGAGGGCAGGACCCACCCGGCGGCATTGGGCTGGCCGGGCTTGGCGATGTCCTCCTTCTCCCAGGCGACGATGCGTCCAAACTCATCGACAAGGTCCTGGCTGTAGAGTAGGTAGGAACGGATGGCAGCGTCGCTGTGTGGACTCTCCTGCTCTTCAAGCGGGCGGGTGTCGATGAGGGAGAGAAAGTACGGGGTGGCGAAGATCGGGATCCCCTTCTCCTCTGCCGAACGCATGATAGAGAACTCCTCAGCAGTGAGGCTCTCGTCCAGATACGTGTTGAGCGTCTCAGCATCGCGGACAGCGTGGGCGAGGTGGAAGCGATCGTCATCCCACCACGATTCTATCTGGTCTCTCTTCTCCTCTTCACTCATCCCCTCGCCAAACGAGTAGCGCTTGTGCCGTTTCTCCGCTGCATCGATCTGCGCGACCAAGCGGGCGATGATGCGCGTTTTGTTCGCTTGTCGCCAGGCGCTCACCGTCTCATCGAGGCCGCTGGGATGGCGCTCCATCCACGCCTGCACGACGCTGCGCGTCGGTATCTCCTTGCTCGCCCGCCCGGAGAGCTGAGAGAGGAGGTGGGCCATATCCTCGACAAAGTCGGGTGAGCAGTCGCACGGTTCATCGCGCAGGATCGAGCGTAAGAGTGCGATGGGCCGGGAGACCACCACCTCCCCATGGAGGTTCTGGTCTACGTACTCCTCTCCTTCGTGGTCAAGGTAGTCAAGCATCCGCATATAGGCCACCGCGGCAGAGACGAGTTTGTAGTAGTTCTCCTCCGTCTGCTCCTCTCCGGTATAGTAGGCCCACGCCTGTGGGTAGTGGTGCTGCATGATGGAGGCGATGTGCTCGCGAAGCGCATCGATGAGA
>JALOBD010000042.1 GCA_023228445.1 Sphaerochaeta sp.
CCAACAATGGTATCACTACATTTATCATTGAGAGATTCTTCTCCCCTGAGCAAATCAATGACTGGTTCAGGACACTGCAGGATTTCCTCAGCCAAAAGATTTCGCTTGAGGAAGCGACCAATCGTCTACAAAGGATCTATGTAGCTGCGGCAGATTTGTTGATTGAGAAAAACAAGTTTGTATTCTAACAATTCATACCCTCCACTCCAGTGGGGTGGAGGGTATCGTAAGGAGCCGTGGTATGTTCTCTACATTTTATAAGAAACGGTCCATTGGGATTGTCAGGAGGCCCTCGATCTTCGTGCTCTCTATGCTGGTCCCCAGTCTCTTTCTTGTTCTTCTTTTCAATTATTATCCGATACTTCAATCAATTACGTACAGTTTCTTCAAGTGGAGTGGTGGACATAAGAAAACCTTTCTTGGTTTGAAGAACTACATTGACTTGTTTACGAGCTCCGTCTTCTATATTTCTCTCTACAACCAACTGGTAATCTTGGTGTTGCGGACGATCTTCCTCATCGTTCCAGCCTTGCTGGTAGCCCGCTTGATCTTTGGCTTGAAGACATGGGCCAAGGCGTCCAACTTTTTTCGATTGATCTTTGTTGTGCCAGTCGTCATTCCCCCCATTGTTGTTCTACTCATCTGGCAGTTCTTGTTGGATGGAGAAATAGGGTTGATCAATTCATTTCTTCAGGCTGTCTCGTTGGGAAACCTTACCCGAGCGTGGCTCGGCGATCCGAAAACAGCCTTGGGGTCGGTCATTGCAATAGGATTCCCGTGGGTGCAGGGCACCAATATGTTGATCTTCTTGGCTGGCTTTCTCGCTGTTGACGAATCAATTTGGGATTCGGTGACCCTTGAAGGAGTGTCTTCACTGCAGCGATTCTTTTATATTGACATTCATTTGATCCTCGGGCAGCTGAAGCTGAACATCATCCTGACGATTATCCAGTTGATGCAAGACTTTGTTGGAATCATGGTACTGACCGATGGTGGGCCTGGTACGGCCACCCTTGTGCCGGGGTTGTTGCTGTATAAGAATGCATTTCAGTACGCAAAAATGGGGTATGCCAACGCAATTGGGGTTGTCCTGTTTGTAGTCATTCTCAGCTTGAGCATCCTGAATTCCCGAATAGGAAAGGAGAGCAACCAATGATTGATCGAAATACACGGAAGAGGAGCATCCACTCTGCAGGCAATCTCTCGAGAAGTCTCTTCCTCTCCATCTTGGGTATTCTGACATTCTTGCCGTTTGTCTTTGCCCTCATCATCTCCTTCAAAGATATCTTTCAATACACTCACCATCCGTTCAAGCCTACATTTCCTTTGATGTGGAGCAACTACGTCATAGCCTATAAACTTGTCATCAAATATATCTTCAACAGTATTTTGGTCTCTGGGGTCTCTGCGGTCTTCGTCATTCTCTTAGGGGTGTTCTCCGGCTATGTGTTCGCCAGGTATGATTTCCCCTTCAAAAACACCCTCTTTTTCTTTTTCCTCGCTCTCATGATGATCCCGACTGTCCTAAGCTTGGTGACACGGTTTATCCTGGTGATGAATTTGGGTCTAAGGGACAACTATTTGGGGATGATTCTCCCCTACATCTCCGGTGGCCAAATCATGGTGATCTTTGTCAGCCGCACCTTCTTTGAGAACATACCGAACTCACTGTTCGAGAGTGCGAAGATTGATGGAGCCAGTGATGTGCACATGTTGTTCAACATCGCGATTCCCCTTTCGCTTGCAATCATTTGGACGCTCGTCATCATGAATATTATCTCTACTTGGAACAATATTTTATGGCCGTTGGTTATCATCAACAAGGTCGAATTGATGCCGATCAGCATCGGGTTGTTGCACTTCAAAGGACAGACACAGAGCAATGTAGGAGCAATGATGGCGGGGTATCTCATCGCCTCAATCCCGTTGCTCATCGTCTTTGTGGTAGCTTCCAAGCAATTTGTAAGAGGCCTGACCAGCGGAGCTGTCAAGCTCTGATGTCTAGAAGAATTTGTGAATGGAAAGGAAGAGAGGAGGAAGGATCATGAAGATGTTCAATCAGATTGGATTGGAGATGTCGTTCAAACCGTTTAAGGAGTTGTCCGATGCGTACATAACCAGCAGGTTGGAAGAGATTTTCGCACAATGGTTGCCATTGCTGAAGTATGGGAAGGAAGTAGCAGTCCTGCTCTGGATCTCCGATGGTTCTGAAATCCTCGACTATTCTGGCAATATGGACCAGGAGTTTGAATGGGCCAAATTCATCGGAGGAGCAAATCGCAAAGCGCGAAAAAGCAGGCGGGATTCTTACTATGACCCTGAGGAGATCCACAATACTCCTCGTTTATATATGGAAGATCCGCCGGTGTTCACCTACGGGGATATCAAGCGGATTGTTAGTATGATCAAGTCTGTTGGAGCGCGCATGACCGGCAAACGAATTCTTGTCGGTGAGACATTCGATCCGGGACCGGAGTTTGCGTTTTCTTCGTTCAAATATGAACGACACCCGGAGATATGCCTTGCTACCATGGCAGACTTCTCGTTCGTTGGCTGCTATGCAAAGCTCAATGCTGACTCGACACCATATGCAGGCTTTCCTGAAGGCATAGAGGAAGGAACTCCATTTGGACAGTTTTTCGGCAGACAATCCCAACACTTCCTCTCCGATTTGGGATTCGATTATATCTGGTTTTCCAATGGGTTTGGCTTTGGAATCGAACCGTGGAACTCCTCGGGCGCTGTGTTTGATGGTGAACACTTCAGCACTGATCGTGCCGGCGAGATCTCCCGTCTCACCCTTGAGTTTTGGAATCACTTTAGAGACGAATGTACATTCCCGATCAAAACCCGTGGGACCAATATGACCACCGGCATTGATATCTCAACTGATGCAGTTCCGCTCAGGGCGATGTACGAGCAGGTTGAAGATCTCGAGGCACCACCAAACTCCCCTTGGGTAAGCCTCGATGGTGACTTTGGTTTGGAGCTTGCCGGGTGGATGAGCCATATCGCGAGGCTCCCATCGGCAGAATTCCCGTTCAGATTCTATACCCATGACCCTTGGTGGGATAACTCACCCTGGCTCGATCGATACGAGCGATATCCGCATGACATCTACATGCCGATGAGCGTGTCGAGAATCAACGATGAAGGGGAGATTGAGACACCGACCATCCTCGAGTTCTTGACAATCGACGACTCCTTCGGGGATACACCCGACCAAGTACCGAACGAAGTGATCCCTCATATCCTCTATGCGAGAAAACATCTTCCCGATGCGCCCGGCCCGCTTGTGTGGATCTATCCATTCGACTTGTACCACGATATGCTTTCCTCCCCTCACGTTGCGTTGCAAAAGATCTTCCTGGGCGATTGGTACATCCGTGGGGCGATCAACCGCGGCTTTCCGTTGAACACGGTGATGGATGCAAGATCGTTCTCTGCATTGCCTCATGACAAAAAGGAGGGCTTGAAACAGTCGGTGTTGCTGATCCCTGTTCTCAAGTGGGATGATGACTTCTATGCCCAAATCACTGCCTTCTGTAGTGATGGGGGGGAGGTGCTCCTCTACGGGTCAGTGGATGTATGCCCTGATTCCTTCCTTGAGCTCCTCGGTCTTGGAAGAACCACTGAGCTGGATGGCGAGATGACGTATGCAACCTCCTTGGCGATGGATAGCTACACAACACACGCCATGCCCGGCAAGCTCTACCATAGCAAGGAGTTCTCAGACGGGGGCGTTGATACGATATCGCTTCGACCCTCCGAGGTGTTGATATCGGTCAAGCAGGGCGATGAAGAGAGGGTGTATGCGACCAGTACAACCATTGGAACGGGACGGATTGCCTGGATTCGAGCCACCAACTCCTTTGAGAAGCCGATTAAGACGCAACTTCCCGTTGAACTGGACACCACAGAGTACCTGCGCCCCTCAGTTCTTTTGAAGGCTCTCCTCTCTGCCTTTGAGATTCACCTCTCATTCGAATCTCAAGAACTGGCAATTGATGAGCCGGTGCAGGTCATATCCCGACACGCCAATGCCCTGTGGTTCGCCGGGCATGTTCCCATTACCACTGCCTCATTGAGGTATCGGATGCCATGGGGGGTTCCGGTGCTCACCAGCTATGATGTGTCGATCAAGAATGGTCTTGGATCCTATCGCTTTGACCGCGCGTTCATGAAGGAGTGTCGCTTGTTCGTCGATGGGCAGGCGGAAGGTACCGTCATCACGACAAACGAATTGGCGACCATCAATCCGTCATTCAAACGAAGGATTCTGGTACGGGGCCTGGAAGGGGCGACGGTACGGTTCTTTGAGGAACCCTTGTTTGAGAAGAAAACCCTCTTCCAGCGAGATTACGAGCCGACGCATTACAGACGGGCATTACCCTTTGATCCCGCCACTGAGTTGAAGCCGGAGTATGAACAGGCCGGTGATTGTTCAATCTGTGTGATCAGGGAGTACACGGGGAATCTGCTGATCTCGTGGTAGGATGGCCTCTGTTGCCAAGGTGGCGTGCTCGTTTGAGGCTCAGTGGTTGATCGCCCAGATAATCAAACGGCACGCCCTGCCTGGAGATGGAGGAGAGGAGTCAGGCATTGACAGTTCGTCCCGGTGTGATGGGATATGGAGCAAACGAGGTGAATATGAAGAAAAAAGTCTTGATCGCCAACATCTCTCAGACGTATGGAGTGAACGGAGTGGGCGCTGGAGAACGTCTGTCAATCTTGATCGATGGGGATGGCAACATTGAGAGGGTCGATGCCTTCATCGCCCCTGATCCAACGTACGACACCATTGATGCCACCGACCTGGCCATCTCAGCCGGGTGGGTTGATGTACATGCCCACGTCTACAAGGGAGTTGGAAACCCAAGTATTGACGGTGATTTGATCGGTCCTCGTACGGGAGTCACCGTGATTGTGGACGCGGGGTCTGCAGGACACCTCACATACGGAGGGTTTGAGGAGTACATAGTAAAGAAAAAGGACTATGCGATCTTCGAATTCTTGAACCTCGGGTCGGTGGGTGTAATGGGGGCAAACGATTATGCCATTGATGACTTCATTGAAAAGGCAGAGACGGTATCATGCATTGAGGCGCACCGTTCCTCTATCAAGGGGGTGAAAGTCAGGGCGTGCAAGTATGTCTTGAAGGAGAGAGGCCGGGAAATCGTTGAGGATGCCAAGGACGTTGCTTGCAGAGCCGGTGTGCCGTTGATGGTCCATATCGGTGAACCGGGGCCTACGTATGCGGAGGTTCTCGCTTGTCTGGATTCCGGTGATATTGTGACTCATTGCTTTCATGGCAAACCGGGCAACATCCTCGATGGTGAGAGTCACCGCGTCATTTCAGCTGCTGTGGAAGCGAAGGAACGTGGTGTCCTCTTCGATGTTGGGCATGGTGCGGCAAGTTTCAACTATCACGTCTGTCAACAGAGTATTCGCCAAGGCTTCCTTCCTGACTTCATCGGCACGGATTTACATCGCTCGAGTATCAAGGAGAAGGTGATCAGCTTACCGGTCACCATGTCAAAGATGCTTGCGTGTGGGCTGGATCCAGAGTACGTTGTCGACTGTGTTTCCAGAAGGCCGAGGCAGATGCTGCAAATCGAGGATTTTCAAGGCGACACATTGGTCGGGAAACGGGCCGACTTTACGCTCTTCAGCCTATCGAGCGAGAGCAAGGAGTACATTGACTCAGAAGGGAATCCCATCAGGACAACCCAGCAGTTTTACCCGTATTTCACGATAGTCGGTCCCAACGTCACCGCATGCCAGCATGCGTGAGGGAGTGGTCATGGATATATACGATAGGCTCGGTGTAAAGAAGATTATCAATGCAATGGGAACGGTGACAAAGCTCGGCGGTTCACTGATGGACAGCAGCGTGTTTGACGCAATGGCCGAGGCGGGCAAGGCATTCGTCGATATCAATGACTTTCATGAGAAGGCAAGTGCCTATATTGCCAGAATGCTTCAAGTCGAGGCAGCGTGCATCACCAGTGGAGCAAGTGCCGGTATCGCCATCAGTGCAGCAGCCTGTATTGCCGGAACATGCAGGGCAAACATCCTCCAATTACCCGATACAACCGGAATGAAGAACGAGATTCTCATGCTGAAGTCCCATCGGATTGTCTATGATCAGGCACTGCAGCTATCTGGGGCAAAGATTGTGGAAATTGGGTATACTTCTTTCAACTGCATAGAAATGGTAGAAAAGGCAATCACCGATAGGAGCGCGATGTTTTTCTATTGCGCTGAAGCGGCTGAGACGAGGGGCTCGATTCCATTGGAGGAGCTCATCGCCGTGACAAAACCTGCAGGGATTCCAATGGTCGTTGATGCGGCTGCAGAAATCCCACCAGTGGCACATATCACTTCCTACCTTCAGCAGGGGGCGGATGCAGTGATCTTTAGCGGTGGAAAGGAGATACGGGGTCCTCAATCGAGCGGGCTCATCCTGGGCAACGCTTCGCTGATCGAAGCGTGTAGCATGAATTGTTCTCCCAACCACTCCATCGGACGGTCGATGAAAGTTGACAAAGAAACCATAGCGGGAATTGTGAGGGCGGTCGAGGTATTCACTCACCATGACTATGATGCCCAAACGGGCGTGTGGATGGAGCAGGTTCAGCGTATCCATGCACAGTGCCTCGAAGTAAAAACCATTGAAGGAAGCGTTGGGTTTCCCACACAACCGGGTATTCAGCCGAGGGGTATTCCGCGATTTTATTTTGGGGTCAAGGGGAAGAACTCAAAAGAGATTCAAGAGAAGCTGCGCACCGGTGAGCCATCCATCCACGCAGGAATTGAGCATGGCTTTGTGGCGATCAACCCACAGTGTCTGAAGGAGCATGAAATCGAAGTGGTCATCAATGCAATACGGAACCTAGGTCATGCGGATTGAGCGGATTTTAGAAGAGAAAGGTATTGTGTTACCCGATATGCCGCCTTTGGCGGGAAAGTACAAGAGGGTAACCCACGTGGGCACCTTGGCCTTTGTCTCTGGGCAAGGACCGATCGTTGAAGGGAGCGCTGCTGTCAAGGGTAGGCTGGGAGAGAGCGTGACCATTGAGGAAGGACAACACGCTGCACGGCTGTGTGCTCTCAATGCGCTGAGTGTATTGAAGTCGCATCTCGGGGATTTGGATAGAATAAAACAGTTTGTAAAAATACTTGGGTTTGTCTCCAGTGCACAAGGCTTTACTGAGCAACCCACGGTTATGGACGGGGCTTCATTGCTACTGGAAGAGCTGTTTGGAGAGGAGGGGATTGCCGCCCGTTCTGCTATTGGGACTAACCAACTCCCGGGTGACATTCCTGTGGAGATTGAATTCATTGTTGAGGTTTATGGAAACGACTGAATGGATGGTGCGCACCCCTACCAAGAAGATCGGGTGCCCCATGCTGCTGCTATGAACGGGGAAGGAGCGTTGCGATGAACCTTCTTAATCACCTTCTTCGGCCTTTTTGCACTCATGATAGGAGAGGAGTCGAGTAATGGGTAGCTACAGGGAGATGAACAAACGGCATGCATAGTGTAGATCGCATACTGCTGATGTATCCTCAAAGCACTGAAGAGCGACACGATCGGTGCGCGAGGGTATTGGTGCTACGATTCATCGGTTGCTTTGGTCCACAACTGCTTGTACTCGCGTGGGCTCATCCGCATATGGGTGCGGAATTGGCGGGCGAAGTAGTTGGCGTCGGAAAAACCGGTCTGCTCGCTGATCCGCTCCATCGAGAGGTCGGTGGTCAACAGCAGCTTCGCGGCGTAGGAGATTCTGCGGTGGATGTGAAAGTCCACCGGCGACCAGCCGGTGGAGAGTTTGAACTGGCGGTTCAGCGTCGAGGTGCTCATCGCTGCATAGGCAGCAAGTTCCTTCAACGACACGGAGCGGTCGAGATGCTCCTCCATGTAGGCGATGACATCCTCGAGGCGCTGGTCGGGTATGAAGGTACTGGCCTTGTGTTCGCTGTAGGTGCGGCAGAACAGGACGATGAGCTGCAAGAGTTTTGCGTACGTCAACGCTTGGGCGCCATAGGTGTGGACCTGCCGTTCGCTCTCCTGCCTAATGGCGGTGACGGTCGCCACCGCTTCGCCGAGCTGGTAGTTGTTCAGCTTCACGAGGGGCACCTCTTCCCCGTCTTGCAAGAAGAGCTCACTAAAGCCATTGATCTCCGTAAATTCATGGAGGTGCAACGCCAAGGCACGTTCACCGATGAGAACGTTGTAGAGTGCCAGGTCACGGATCTCCGAATAGCCGTGGCGGCGGCCCGGGCGAATGAGAAACGCGTTGCCCTCGCTGATGGGTACACTCTGGTCTCCGAGCAAGTGAAGCCCTTGGCCACTGACGACGATGACCAACTCAAAGAAGTCGTGGCTGTGGAGCGAAAACGGGATCTCCGGGTCACGGTGGAGGACCTCCACTGGCAAGAGCGGTTCATGGAAAAACATCTCGCCGCGCAAAATATACTCTCTCATGGTAAAATCGTGCTAGAATTCAGTGATTCTGTCAAGGTAAATTATTCAAATGATGGCACACTGTAGATATACTAATTGGATACGTAGGAGGTGAAGCATGACACCCTTTGAATTGGCGCGTTCTCGATATGCCCGCTACGACGTAGACGTCGAGGCGGTTCTCACACAACTGGAGACAGTGGCGATCTCGATCCACTGCTGGCAAGGCGACGATGTGGGAGGGTTTGAGAGACCCGACGCCACCCTCGGTGGAGGAGGGATCCAGGTCACCGGTAACTATCCTGGCAAGGCCCGGAACATCGATGAGCTGCGCCAGGACCTGGAGAAGGTTCTCTCGTTGGTCGGCGGACGCCATCGGATCAGCCTGCACGCCTCATATGGGGAGTTCGGCTCCGAGTTCGTCGACCGGGACCAGATCGAGGAGAGCCACTACCAAGGGTGGGTCGATTGGGCGAAGAAAATGGGGGTCCATCTGGACTTCAACGGTACCTTCTTCAGCCATCCGCTGGCCGATGACGGCTTCACGCTCTCCAGCAAGGATGAGCGGGTACGGCGCTTCTGGATCGAGCACGCAAAACGCTGCCGGCGTATCGCCGCCTGGATCGGGCGGGAGCAGGGTTCGCCATGTATCCTCGACACCTGGATTCCCGATGGGACGAAAGACTACACGGTGGACAAGTTCGGGTACCGTACGATCCTCAAGGAGAGCCTTGATGAGATCTTCGAGACCGAGTACCCGGCCAGCGAGATGCGTGATGCGTTGGAGACCAAGCTCTTCGGCATCGGCAGCGAGGCGTTCGTCGTCGGCTCGCACGAGTTCTACATGAACTACGCCGCGCGCAATGACAAGATGCTCTGCCTCGACATGGGTCACTTCCATACCGATGAGGATGTCGCTGACAAGCTCAGCTCGATCCTTCTCTTCGACGATGAGGTGCTCCTGCACATCAGCCGTCCGATGCGCTGGGACAGCGACCACGTCGTGCTCTTCAACGACAAGGTGAAGATGATGGGCGAGGAGCTGGTCCGCAGCGGCAAGCTGGAGGATGTGCACATCGGTCTGGACTTCTTCGACGCATCCATCAACCGGATCGGCGCATGGGTGACGGGGATCCGTTCGATGCGCAAGGCGCTGCTGTGGGCGTTGCTCCAGCCGATGGACCTGTTGATGGAGTACGAGGAGTCGGGCAACGGGTGGGCCGCGATGGCGCTTGCCGAGGAGCAGGCGATCCTCCCCTTCGGGGATGTGTGGGATGAGTACTGCCGCCGTACCGCCAGTGCACTGGAGGGGGAGTTGATCGACATCATCGGCACCTACGAGGAGCAGGTGCTCAAGGAGCGAACATGAGTCTGGACCGCTTGATCGAGGTCTCCCGCCGCTACGGCGCCGACTCCGCCTATGTCCTCCTTGGGGGAGGAAACACCTCAGTGAAGGAGGATGGGGTGCTCTACGTGAAGGCCAGTGGCCATGCGCTGGGGAGCATCGATGAAGGCGGCTTCGTCCGGATGGACCTCTCGAAGCTCGATGGCATCTGGCACAAAGCCTACAGCGACGATGACCAAGAGCGCGAGGACGAGGTGCTCGCCGACATGATGGCCTGCCGCCTTGAGGGCGAGACGGGCCGTCCGTCAGTGGAGGCGTTGCTCCACGCCATCCTTCCCTTCACCTTCGTGGTACACCTCCACCCCGCCCTGGTCAATGGCATCACCTGCGCGTGCAAGGGGGAGGAGGCCACCGGTCGCCTCTTCCCCGATGCGCTGTGGGTCGAATTGATCAAGCCGGGCTTCACGTTGGCCAAGACCGTCCGCGACCGCATGGGCGGTGCAGCGTACCCGATGATCTTTTTGGAGAACCACGGCATCTTCGTCGGTGCCGATACCATCGAGGGAATCGAGGCGATCTACGATCGGGTCATGACCACCATAGAGGCCTCCTTGGTCAGGAAGCCGGACTTCAGTGGGCTGGAGTATGACCACAGTGCCGTCAGTTCCATTACCCAAGAATTGGAGCAGGTCAGCGGTCAGCAGGTTCTCTTTGCGACCAACAATGAGGTCCGCTCCTTCCTGGCAAATGCGGGGGCATTTGAGCCGGTGAGCTCCTCCTTCACCCCTGATCACATCGTCTATGCCGGTTTCAAGCCGCTGTGGGTAGCGGCGGGAGGTGATGTGGGGCACGCCTACCGCGTGTTTGAGCAGGAGCATGGGGAGGCGGCGAAGATCATCTGTGTGCAGCAGCTCGGCGTCTTCTCGGTGGGCGAGAAGCCGCTGCCGCTTTTTTTGGATACGGTGGCCATCGCCGTCTACAGCGAGAGCTTCGGCGGGCCCAAGTTCATGACACGAGAGATGATCGACTTCATCCGCACGTGGGAGGTTGAGCGCTACCGCGCCCAGGTTGCCACTGTGTAAGGTTGAGGAGATATGCGTTCGTTGCCCTGCCCAACATCGCCACCGGCTGGGATTTGGAGATCATCACACTGGTGGTCCTCGGCGGGGTTGCCATCACCGGAGGACGGGGAACCGTCTTCGGTGTCTTCATCGGTTCATTGGTCGTGGGGTATTTGAAGTTTGGCATGGGCCTGCTCAAGCTCAGTGGCACCCTCATGACGATTGTCATCGGTTCGCTGTTGATCTGTGCGGTCCTCTTGCCCCGGCTCCTGGACCTCTACAAGGCCAACCGCAAGCTCAAGATCCAGGCCCAGAGGTAGCGGGAATGCGCAAAGGTTTTGTCATGCAATTGAAGAAGGGCTTCGAAGAGGAGTACCAGAGACGCCATGCGGCCATTTGGCCCGAACTGAAGGCACTGCTCAGCGAGAGTGGGGTATACGACTACACCATCTTCTTGGAAGAGGAGAGCGGCAAGCTCTTCGCCTTCCAGCGCAGCAAGGGCGAAGGGGGTTCGCAGGACCTCGGCAGCGACCCCATCGTACAGCGGTGGTGGGCCTACATGGCCGACATCATGGAGACCAACGACGACAACTCCCCGGTATCTATCCCGCTTCGAGAGGTCTTTCACTTGGATTGATCAAAAATCTTTCGTTCACGCTTGATTATTTTTGTAATGCATAATAGAATCGAAAGCGTTACGAAAGGAAATGGAAAGCAGGAGCGAGATATATGTTGGGACTATCCCCTCGGGAAGAGATCATCCTCCAAAAGCTTCGCAGTGGTGAGGAGTATCCGGTAACCCGGCTCAGCGAGGAGCTGGGCGTCTCAGCCGTAACTATCCGAGCAGACATTAGAAACCTCGATGCCAAGGGCCTGGTGGTGCGGCGTCACGGCAAGGTGGTGGTGGCAAGCGCCCCGCTGACTGCAGTCCGCGATGGCACCAATGCCGCCCAAAAGGAGGCGATCGCCCGCGCGGCTGCCTCGCTTGCCAAAGACAACGATTGCATCATGATCACCAACGGCTCGACCTGCTCCTTGATCCCCCGCTACCTTTTCGGTAAGCGGGGTTTGAAGATCGTCACCAACTCGACGCTGCTCTTGCCCTATGGACGGGCCAATACCCACCTGCACATCACCCTCGTCGGCGGTGAGTACCGCAGCCAGGCCGAAGCACTGGTCGGACCGGCTGCAATCGCACAGATCGAGGATTACCACGTATCGATCACCTTCTTCGGCACCGATGGCTTTACCGTGGAGCATGGGCTGACCACCGGTTTGGTGGAGAACGCCCAGGTGGTGCAGCGCATGTGCGCCCAGGCTACACGCCGGGTACTGTGCGTCGACTCGTCGAAGGTGGGCAACCGTGGTTTCGTCCGGATCATGCCGGTCACCGATATTGATACCATTGTCACCGACAGTGGATTTCCTACAGACCTGGTCGGTCAGCTCGAGGATCTGGGCGTCGAGGTCATCATCGCTGAGTAAGGAGAGAACTCATGGCACACCAAGTCCTGATGCCAAAGCAAGGCAACACCGTTGAGAGTTGCATCATCGTAGAGTGGAACGTCAAGGTCGGTGATCACGTCGATGTGGGCACCGTCCTCTGTTCGGCTGAGACGGACAAGTCGACGATTGATGTCGAATCCACCGCAAGCGGATCGATCCTGGCCTTGCTCTACAAAGAAGGCGACGATGTCCCGGTGATGGTCCCCATCGCTGTCGTCGGTGAGCCTGGAGAGCAGTTCGAGCTACCGACAGTCGAAGGAGCGAGGACGGAAGCTGAAGAGACACCGCCGTCAGCACCCGTCATCGAGGCCCAAGGCCCGGTGCCTCTTGCCAGCGCTAGTGCCGAAGGCTCGAGTCCCCGTGCCCGCCAGCGCGCTGCTGAACGAGGCATCCCCCTCTCGACGGTCGCACCAACCGGCCCCAAAGGCCGGATCATCGAACGCGATGTGCTCGCCCGCAGTGGAGAGCCGTTGAGCCCTGCGGCTCGGGCACAGGCGCTGCGCGACCAAGTGAGCGCGCCGCTGACCGGCAGTGGCATCGGCGGCAGGGTCTTGGCCCGCGACCTGACTGTATCGGATGTAACCCAAACCGTAACCGAAGGTGCATACATCGACATCCCGCTGAAGGGAATCCGCAAGATCACCGCCGAGCGGATGATGGCCTCCATCACCACGACCTGTCAGTTCACCATGACCGCCTGGGCCGATGCCCGCGCTATCAAGCGCCTGAGATCTGAGTTCAAGGCAGCCCGCCCTGAGTTGGGGTTGGCAGGCATCACCATCGGGGACCTGGTCCTCTACGCCGTTGCCAAGACGTTGGAGGAGTACCCCTCACACAACGCACACTTGTACGGTGACTCAATCCGCCAGTTTGCATCGGTCGACCTCGGCATCGCCACCGATACGAGCAAAGGACTCTTGGTGCCGGTGCTGAAAGGCAGTAACCGCATGAGCCTGAAGCAGCTCAGCGATCGGGCAACGGTCTTGATCGAGAAGGCACGCGAGGGCAAGGCTACCCCCGATGAACTCTCTGGTTCGACCTTCACCGTCAGCAACGTCGGCGCCTTTGGCATCGAGGGTTTCACCCCGGTGCTCAACATCCCTGAGGTAGCCATCCTCGGGGTGGGCACCATCGCCCTCAAGCCGATCGAGGATGAGGATGGGGACGTGGCCTTCATCGACCAAATCTCCCTCTCCCTCACCGTCGACCACCAAGCCGTCGATGGAGCGGAGGCGGCACGCTTCTTGCGCGCCCTTACTTTGAACATCAAGAGCATTGACCTCTTGTTGGCCCTTTAGGAGTACATATGCAACGCTATGATCTGATCGTCATTGGAAGTGGCCCAGGCGGCTACATCGCCGCCCAGCGGGCAGGGCAGTTGGGCAAGCGGGTGTTGCTCATCGAAGCTGATGCCCTTGGTGGGGTCTGTACCAACCATGGCTGTATCCCTACCAAAAGTCTCTTGGGCGGAGCGAAGCGCTACCAGCATGCGCTCGGTGGTGCCCAGTTCGGCCTCACCGTCGACGGGGCACGCTTCGACTACCGCCAGGCGGCAGCCCATAAGGATGAGACGGTCAAGACGCTGAGAGGCGGTATCGAGTTTTTGATGAAGAGTGCCAAGGTCGATCTCCGCTTCGCCCACGCCCAGGTCATCGACGAGCACACCGTACAGGTGGGCAACGAGCGGTTTGCGTGTGACTATTTGATCATCGCAACGGGATCGAGTGCCCTCGTGCCCCCGATTCCTGGCTCCAAGCTCCCCCATGTGCTGACCAGCACTGAGATTCTCGCCCTCACCGAGGCTCCCGCTTCGCTGGTGATTGTCGGTGGTGGGGTCATTGGGGTGGAGTTTGCCTCATTCTTCTCGATGATCGGGACCAAGGTCACCGTCATCGAGATGATGGATGAGATCCTGCCGATGGCCGATAGTGAGTTTGCCAAATTACTGCGCCGCGAGTTGAAGGGAGTTGACTTTCACCTGGGGTGCACGGTCGAGGAGATCACGGCCACGCTCGTCAGCTACACCGACAAGGGTGGTGAGAAGAAGAGCATCGATGCACCGATGGTGCTGCTCAGTGTCGGACGCAGGCCCAACACGACAGGCCTCGAGGCCCTCGGCCTCGATATCGGTCGAAGTGGGGTGGTGGTCAACGACCGGATGCAAACCAACCTGCCCACCGTCTATGCCGTGGGGGATGTCACCGGCCGCTCCCTGCTCGCCCACAGCGCATCGCGGATGGGTGAGGTCGCCGTGTCGAACATCTTCGCTTCCAAGGCGATGCGCATGCGCTACGACGCCATCCCGTGGGCTGTCTACGGCAGCCCCGAGGTGGCTGGCTGTGGGCTGA
>JALOBD010000043.1 GCA_023228445.1 Sphaerochaeta sp.
GCACCTGAAAGACGGCCGGCTGTTGCTGCGCTCGCCGTGGCAGGAGGCCGAGCTTCTGGGCAAACAGCAGCGGCAGTACCTCGAGGGTGGTCAGTGAGGTCTGTATACGGGGCTCCTTTTGACGCAACAGCTTGAGGTTGGAGAGGTGGAAGGAGGCGCCGAGGACCCGCTTTTTGGCCTGCTGACGGTTGAGGACTGCGATGAACTCATCGACGATCCGCCCATCCTTGCTCTTCAGGTCGACGTTGAAGCGTTGGGCAGGGCAGGCGACCAGTGCTTCTTCGAGGGTGCATAGCTGTACGCCCGTACCGCGAAAGGGGAAGGTTGCCCCGCCGTCAGCGGTGAAGGTGTAGCCGGCGTCGAGAGCCTTGAGCTCGGCGAGGGTATGCTCCTCCACCCTGCCTCTGCCGTCGGTGTTGCGATCGAGGGTCGGGTCGTGCCAGACGACGAGCACCCCATCCTTTGAGAGGTGCACATCCGTCTCGATGACATCGACGCCCATCCGGTAGGCGCTCTCAAAAGCGGGAAGCGTGTTCTCCGGATAGTGGGCGCTGTCGCCACGATGGGCGACGACGCGCGGCATCGGATCGAAGAAAGAGTTATACATCACCTACCTCCTTGTGGGCTCTGATACGCCCCATCTTGGTGAAGATCTTCTCAAAGCGCTGGACTTCGCCCTCGGTGAGGGCGGCGCGCACCAATACATCCTTGATGAACCGGTAGGTCCACACCCCCTCCTGGTCAAGCTTGAAGTATTCAAGGGACTGCAGTGCATCGGCGCACCGCTGTGCTGCCTCTTCGCACCGCCGTTGGTTGACCGGTATCGTCTCGGTGACGTAGGGCTTGAGGGTATTGAAGAGCTCGTACGTGATGATCTGCACCGCCTGGGAGAGGTTGAGCGACGGGAAGGAGTCGCTGGTGGTGATGGTGCACACCACAGCGCAGAGGGCGACCTCGTCGTCGGTCAACCCGTCGGATTCGCGGCCGAAGACCAGGGAGACCACACCGGCGCCGGTGGCGCTGATGCGCTGGGCGAGTTGGCGGGGGCTCAGAGCGCTGGCTTTGCGGAACTTGCCGCGTCGGCGGGTCACCGCGACGGTGAGCACACTGTCGGCAAGCGCCTCTTGCAGCGTTGCCCAGCGCGTTGCTCCCTCCCAGATGTCCCGGGCGTGAAGGGCCAGGGTTCTCACCCGGGTCTCCTCATACTCCCGTTCACCGACGATGACCAGACGGTTGATGCCCATCGTCTTCATCGCCCTGCACACCGAACCGATGTTCGCTCCATCCTGGGTGTCCACCAACACAATGCGGATCCTGTCCAGCTGTTCTTGCCACTCCATGGCACAGTAGTAGCAGATATTGCACCATTTTCCAAGCTAGTCTATAGTGGGTCCATGGCAGAGAAGAGTTCATCGGGCAACAAGTTCACCCACACAAGCCTCATAATTATCGCTACTGTTGCCGTTCTCTTCGTGCTCAAGGTCAGCAAGGACGTGGCCGTCCCGCTCGTATTCTCCTTCTTGTGTTTCCTCCTCTTCAGCCCGCTGCTCAGGCGCATGGACAAGCTCCACATCCCCGCTTTCATCTCGGTGACCTTCGTCATGGTACTCCTCTTGCTCATCTTCATCCTCGCCGGTTGGTTCATCGTCATGACCGTCGATTCGCTGATCCGCCTGGTGCCGTTCTACGCCGATAAGGTCGTCTCACTTGACCGCCTGCTCTCGGCCAAACTCTCCGCCTTCATCGACCTGCCCGATGGAACGAGCTTTCTGGCAGTGTTGCCGGTGAACTGGTCAAGCCTGGCAATCTCCAGCCTCACCTCGATCTCCAACAAGTTCTTTGCGTTCACCAAAGTAGCGCTGCTCGTCTACATCTTCTTCCTCTTCCTGCTCTTGGAGCGCCAGTCCATCATCCCCAAGGTGTTGGCATCGGCACCCAAGCGGGGCATGCAAGTGGCTGTCATGTTCGAGCGTATTACCCGCCAGATCTCCAAATACCTGTTGCTCAAGGCAGTCATCAGTGCATTCACCGGCCTCTTCTTCTTCCTGACCGCCATACTCACCGGCCTCGATCTTCCCGTGCTGTGGGGAGTGCTCGCTTTCATCTTCAACTTCATCCCCTCGGTAGGATCGATCATCGTCACGTCGATGACCATCCTCATGGCCCTCATCCAGTTTGCCCCGGTGTGGAGCACCGTGATGTGGGTGGCCCTGCTCACCATCAGCACGCAGATGATCTTGGGCAACATCATCGACCCACGGCTGCAAGGGGGACAGCTCAACCTCTCGCCCTTCGTCATCCTCGCCTCGCTCTCGGTGTGGGGATTCTTATGGGGCATCCCGGGTATGTTCATCGCCGTCCCGTTGACCAGTGTGCTGCAGATCCTCTGTGCCAACATCAAGAGCCTGAGGGCGGTGGCCATCCTCATCTCCAGCGGTAAGAGCTATCAACGGGAGAACGCCCGTCAACAGGTCATCGACCGGTATTTACGCAAGCAAGAGCGGCGGCGCAAGAGTGGGCTGGAGGTGGAGGAACCACCGGTTGAGGCTGAAGATGAGGCGATCTACCGCGGTGACTTTATCCTTCCGGAGAACTTCGGCGAGAAGCGATGACTGACTTTCCCGACCTCGACGCGCGTGAGGCCGCCTCCTATCTTTGGCCGCCCTTCACCGTCGAAGAAGCATCCTTGCATGAGTTCCGCTCCCGCATCCTCAGTTTTTACGCTGCCCATGGCCGCTCGTTCCCGTGGCGGGAGAGCAGTGATGCCTATCATATCCTCCTCAGCGAAGTGATGTTGCAACAGACCCAAACGAGCCGGGTCTTGCCCAAGTATGAACTCTTCCTCTCCCACTATCCGACGATCGAGGGGCTTGCTGGTGCCACGGTGCTCGACCTCTTGACCCATTGGAAGGGCTTGGGGTACAACCGCAGGGCCCTGTACCTCCACCAGTGCGCCAAGGCAAGCGAGGCGTGGGGTTGGACGCTGCCGGAGGATGAGCATCTGCTGAGGACCCTGCCCGGGGTAGGCAAGGCCACCGCCGCCGCGCTGATGGCCTTCGCCTACGGAGCGCCGTCCATCTACGTGGAGACCAACATCCGACGGGTGATCATCCACTGCTTCTTCCGCGACGAGCACTCCGTCACCGATCGACAGGTCGAGGAGGTGCTGCGCCTCCTGCTGTCGGACATCGATGACTACAAACGGTGGTACTACGCCCTGATGGACTACGGGGTCCTGCTCAAGGCGCTCCTGCCCAACCCAAACCGAAGAAGTGCCCACTACAGCCGCCAAGGGACCTTTGAGAACTCCAACCGGCAGATCAGGGGGTTGTTGATCCACCTCTTGGCTGAAGGGGGACCCAGGGAAGGTGATGCCATTGCGACCACGCTGAGCCAGTTTGACCGAGAACGGATCCAATACTGCCTCACTGCCCTCACCGAGGAGGGTTTTGTCGAGGAGAGCGGCGGTGTGTACACCATCACGCGCTCGTAGTGTCGTAGTAGAGGTTGCCGCCCATGCCCAGCAACATCAGGAGGGCACCGAGCAACAGGGGCAGGGCGAACGCATCAAAGAAGAAGGTATCGATGGCCAGGCTCATCAAGACCTGGAAGGCGGAGAGGAGAAGGGCTGAGTAGACTGCCGGAATCTTGACCACCACGTAGCTGGTGGTCACCACGACGAAGACGGCGAGCAATCCTCCGCTGACGATGAGCAGCGGTTCGATGGTCCCCACCTTTGAGAGCGCCTCAAGGGTGGCGGTGTGTTGCACGATCAGGTAGAGGGGCAGGCCGCCTGCCAGCCCGCCGATGAAGTTCTGTTGGGCCGCGCGGATCGCTCCCTTGTACTGGGCAAAGGTCGAGTTGAGGACCATCTGCGTCATCGTCAACACCCCCGCCAATCCACTGAGGAGGGTGTAGCCGACCTTGAAGGCGCCTCCTTCTCCAACGTTGGCCATGATAATGATTCCCACCGCGCTGATGGCGAGGCTCGCAGCCTTTCCTGCGGTGAGGCGGCGCTTCTTCATCCCCATCCACCCGGTGAGGTCGAAGAGCAGCGAGCTTGCCGCCTGGCCGAAGACTGCCGCCGCCATGGAAAGGGATGCACCAATGGAGATGATTGTCACGTAGTTGATGTTGAGGATCGCCAGGCCGAAGAGGCCGTTGAAGTAGAGGTACCACGGTGCCGGTTTTCCCGGGCCTCGGATGGCCGGGCGGTTTCTTCCCAAGAGCAGGATGGCTGAGAGCAGGACAAGGCCGATGATGTGGTTGATGATCAGGGAGACCCCCATCGTCGTGGCTTGGCCCAACAGGGTATTGGCTACGACCATCACGGAGATCACCATGCCGCTGAGGGCGCTCAAGACCAGGTAGAGGGTGAGGTGCATGGCTGGATTGTACCTGCTTTTCCCTTGTCACACCAGAGGAAGGTTCCTACAATGGGTTCATGCAAATCCGTGCCATCGACCAACAATCGCGTGCTGTCTTTGAGGCGCGACTCCTCAAGAAGGCCATCGTCCCCAACAGCCTGGGACGCCTTGCAGAGCTCGCCGTCCGCCTTGCGATGATCAAGGAGGGCCCGCTCAAGAGTCCGATTCACCTCCTCTTCGGCGCCGACCATGGCATCACAGAGGAGGGGGTGACCCATTCACCTCGAGAGATCACCGCCCAACAGTGCCGCTCCTTCGCTCAAGGCGGTGGAGCTTGTTCCCTCTTCTCCCGTCTCGGCGGTATCGGGCAGTGGGTCATCGATGTGGGCATCGACTGCTGTTTTACAGAGGAGGATCGCATCATCGACCACAAGATCCGACGGGGGACACGCAACTTCCTTCGCGAAGAGGCGATGACCAGCGAAGAGTGCAGACAGGCGATCCAAATCGGACGGTCCTGCACCGAGCGTGCCATCGCCGCGGGTCATGACGTCATCATCTTCGGCGAGATGGGGGTGGGCAACACCACCAGTGCCAGCGCCATCACCAGTGCCCTCTTGGATGTCGACCCGGCTTTGGTGACGGGCAAGGGGAGCGGCCTCAGTGACGAGGAGCTTGAGCACAAGGTGGAGGTGATCAGGCAGGCACTGCAGGTGCACACCGACCGCTGTCCGCTTTCACTTCTCGCCGCGCTCGGTGGTTTCGAGATTGCCGCCATCGTCGGCGGAATACTCGCAGCTGCTGAGGGCGGAGTGCCCATCATCGTCGATGGGGCGGTTGTCACTGCTGCTGCGTTGGTCGCCTGCCGCATCGAGGAGGCGGCAGTCGATTACCTGATCTTCGCCCACCGCTCGGCGATGGTGGGCCATGGCTTGGCCGTGGAAGCGTTGGCGTGCCCCGCTCCGCTCCTCGATCTGGGCATGCAGCTGGGGGAGGGGACCGGAGCGCTTGCCGCCTGGCCGCTGGTACGCCTTGCCAGCCACCTTTTGGATGACTTGACGAGCTTTGAGGATGCCCAGGTCACCGACTCCACACGCATCCTGCAAGAGAAGGGGTTGGTGTAGTGGCTCCTCTCATCAGAGTCGGGACGACCAGCTACATCAAGCCTGCCGACATTATCCCCAATGTAGAGTTCCTCGGCCCCTTGGTCGATGACATCGAGTTGGTGCTCTTTGAGAGTGCTGAGGCTTCAAACCTCCCCGATGAGCGGACCATCGCAACCCTGGGTTCGCTTGCAGAGGAGCACGGGCTGACCTATACGGTGCACTTTCCGCTGGACATCTTTCCCGGTAGCCGGGACGAGGAGGAGCGGCTGCAGGCGGTCTCGATGCTCCATCGCATCGTGGGCCTCACTGAGGCCTTGGACCCCTTCGGCTATGTGCTGCACCTCACACCCGACCACTATGGCCCGGCTCCGTCGCACGATGTAGGAGCGTGGGTCTCAGCGTTGGATCGCTCCCTTGAGGAGTTCTTGGCCTCGACGACGGTCGAAGCGCCGCTCATCTGCGTTGAGACGCTGAGCTACCCCTTCTCGATGGTGGAGGAGCTGGTAAAGCGGTACGAGCTTTCGGTGACACTCGACATCGGCCACATCTGGTTGATGGGCTACGACAGCGATGAGGCGGTGCACACGCTCCTTGGCAATGCAAGGATCTGCCACCTCCACGCCGTCTTTGACGGCAAGGACCACCTGGGCCTCGATGAGGGCGACAGCGAGGCGATCGAGCGCTTCCTCTCTCAACTGGTGGAGCAGAGCGTCCGCGATGGCAGAGAGCGGGTGCTGACACTCGAGGTCTTTGGGGAGCGTGAGTTTGCAGCGTCACTCTCGTTTCTGCAATCAAGCCGTGCTATGATGAGCCGAACAGATGGAGGTGTCTATGGCTACCATTGATGTAAAGAAAGGTGTGATACACAGCAGACCGATGGCAGGATCGGTGATCACCTCCAGTGCCGGGGGGATGAAGATCCGCACCCGCCTCAAGAGTCGGGTCACGCTGGTCATCGGAGGGGGGCGCAGCGGCAAGAGCTCCTACGCCCAGGACTATGCCCTCGGTGCCTGTGATGGCACGGAGAGTCGGGCGTACATCGCCACCGCCCAGCCGATCGATGAGGAGATGAAGGCCCGCATCGCTGCCCACCAGCAGGACCGCGCCGACCGATTCATCACCGTCGAGGAGCCGATTGACCTCGCCCGGGCAATCACCGAGCTTCCTCCATCCGTGGAGGTGTGCATTATCGACTGCCTGACCGTCTGGCTGGGAAACCTCTTGCACCACAAGGGGATTCCCACCAAGCGGTATCCCGAGCTTGATGCACTCTATGGGGTACTCAAGGACCCGCCCTGCGAGATTCTGCTCGTGACCAACGAGACCGGCATGGGCTTGATCGGCGCCGACAGCGAGAGCCGCGCCTTCCGCGACCTTGCCGGTTGGATGAATCAGGATGTGGCCGCCCTCGCCCAGAACGTCATCCTCATGGTGGCCGGCCTCCCGCTGGTCCTCAAGGGGGAGGTGCTCTGAGGGTGCGCTCTCTCGCCTTCGCCATCAGGACCCTCACCCGGTTGCGGGTCGGCAGCACTCCCCTTGAGCGGGAGGAACGTTCCCTCATCTGGTATCCCCTCGTCGGAGCGCTCTACGGGGCGGTCTTTGTACTCTGTTCCCTCTTGCCGCTGAGCGCGGGCCTTCGCTCTGCGCTGATCATCTCCTGCTCCGCCTACCTCAGCCGCGGCTTCCACCTCGATGGGCTTGCCGACTTTGCCGATGGCCTTGGCGGTGGCTGGAGTAGTGAACGGGCGCTTGCCATCATGCGCGACAGCCATACCGGTGCCTTCGCCGTCATCGCCCTCCTTGCCACCCTACTGGTGCAGTACTCGGCGCTCCAAAGCCTTGTGGAAGAGCCACTGCTGCTCCTGCTGGCCCCGATCTTCGCACGGTTGATGATCGTCCTTGGCGCCACCCTCCTTCCCTACGCCCGAACGGGGGAGGGCAGTGCAGCCTCACTGGTTCGCGGCACCCGGGCGCGCCACCTCCTCGCCCCCCTTGCACAGGTGGTGGCACTGATTGCCCTCTACGCCCGTTTGGCAGGTCCCGCCCTTGGACTGCGAACAGCCATGGGCTTCTTGGCATCACTTCTCGGTGCGGTTGTGGTGATGAGGATGGCGCACAAGCGCCTCGGCGGGGTGACCGGCGATGTATTGGGGGCAATTGAGGTTGTAGGAGAGAGCGCTGCCTTGGTGGGACTGCTCATCCCCCTTGCATGAAATGAGAGGGTGGGCAATACTGGGAAAAACTTCATAGGACAGATGATGATGGATATTGTATGCCTAGACTTGGAGGGGGTCCTCGTACCCGAGATTTGGATCAACGTGGCCGAGCGGACCGGTATTGAGGCGCTGAGGCGGACCACCCGCGATGAGCCGGACTACGACAAGCTGATGCGCTCGAGGATTGAGATCCTCGACGCCAATGGCCTGATGCTCTGCGATATCCAGGCGGTCATCGCCAAGATGGGACCGATGGAGGGGGCCCGCCACTTCCTTGATGAGTTGCGTTCGCTCACCCAGGTCCTGATCCTCAGTGATACCTTCAGCGAGTTCGCCAAGCCGTTGATGGAGCAACTGGGGTGGCCGACGCTCTTGTGCAACAGCCTTGAGGTGGAGAGGGGACGGATCGTGCGCCATCGGATGCGGATTGCCAACGGCAAGAGGGCAGCCATCGATGCGCTGCGCTCCCTCAACTACCGAACCTTTGCAGCCGGCGACTCCTACAACGATCTGGCGATGATCGAGGCGGCGGATGGCGGATGCCTCTTTCGTGCTCCCAAGGCGATTCTCGACGACTACCCCCACCTCGCCCTCACCGAGGAGTATGATGAGTTGCTCGCCCAGATCAAGGGGTTTCTTGCGTCATGAAGGGGCCGCGTCCACTGCTACCCACCATCATCCTCTTGATCGCTGCGATGATTTTTGGGTTTGCTGTGCTCAGCCGGATTTCTGGCGCTTCACTTCCCGTGATGGTCATGGTAGGATTGGTCGTGGTGGTCATATCGCTTTTGCTACTCTGGTTTGCCGTGGTGTTCGACCGTCAGATGCGACAGAAAAGGAATGGGAATGAAGAGAGTGACCAAACGTGAACTGTTAGAGGCCAAAGTGTGGGCTGAGCGACGGACCGTGGTCTTCCTCAGCGACTTCGGCACCTCCGATGGTGCAGTCAGTGCGATGCACGGGGTGGCCAACGCCGTCAGCCCGTCCATCGGTCTCTACGACCTCACCCATGACGTGCCGCAGTTCAACATCTGGGAGGCCTCCTATCGCCTTGCCCAGAGCCTGCCATACTGGGCTGCAGGGACGGTGTTCGTCTGTGTCGTCGACCCGGGGGTGGGGTCGGATCGCAAGTCCATCGTCGCCCTCACCGAAAGCGGGCACCTCATCGTCACCCCGGACAACGGGACGTTGACCCATATCAGCGACCGCATCGGCCTCCTTGAGGTCCGCTCCATCGAGGGGCAGGCCAACCGACTTGCCGGCAGCCAGAAGAGCCACACCTTCTTTGGCCGGGATGTCTACGCCTACACCGGGGCTCGGTTGGCTGCAGGTGAGATTGCGTTCGAGGAGCTGGGAGAGACGCTCACCAAGCTGGTGAAGCTGAAAATCGAGCGTCCTCGTCTTGAAGGTGGCTCGCTCGTCGGCTCGATCGACATCCTCGACGCCCGCTACGGTTCGCTGTGGACCAACATCCCCGGTACCCTCTTGGAGGAGATGGGGGTGGTGTGGGGTGATGATGTGGCCCTCACCATCAGCAAGGATGGGCGGGTGGTCTACGGGTACCACCTGCCGCTCTGCAAGGCCTTCACCGATGTGAAGAAGGGTCAGGCGCTGGTCTATGTCAACAGCTTGCTCAACCTTGCGGTGGCCATCAACCAAGGAAGCTTCGCCACCGAGTACCATATCGGTACCGGAGAAGGGTGGAAAATAGTCTTTTCGGTGGTATCGTAGGATACCAACCAAACAAGGAGGATACAATGAGTACAGCAAAGGGAATGAATTCAGTGAAGATGGTGGTGGTCATCGCCATCGGCGCAGCGCTCTACGGCCTCGGCGGCCTGATCGCAATGCCAATCTTCGCCAATACAACGCTCAAGCCGGCAATGGCGATCCTTGCGTTGTTTGCTGCTCTCTACGGGCCGATCGTCGGCTTTCTGGTAGGATTTTTGGGTCACTGGCTCACCGACCTCTTGGCCGGTTGGGGTGTCTGGTTCACCTGGGTTCTCGGAAGTGGAATCGTCGGCTTGGCCATCGGGCTCTTTGGGAAGATGAGCAAGGGCTGCGTCGAGAAGGGGGAGCTGCCCAAGAGCGCCATCACGCTCTTCATCATCATCTCCTTCTTGGGCAACTTCATCGGCTATATGGTCAGTGCGATCCTTGACTACATCATCTTCACCGAGCCACTGGACAAGGTCATCACCCAGCAGCTGATCATCGCCTTCACCAATACGGTGATCATCGCCATCCTCGGCACCCTGTTGTTGTACTTGGTGGCACGGCGGAACAAGAGCAAGCAGAACCTTACCAAAGATACCAATGCCTGAGAGAAGGGCCTGCAGCTTCGGCTGTAGGCCATTGCAATGGATCAAGCGCTCATAACCTTCAAGGATTTCAGCTTCACCTACCGCTCTCAGAGTGAGCCGACCCTCAAGGCCATCAACCTTACGATACACCACGGTGAGAAGGTCTTGATCGTCGGCCCGTCGGGTAGCGGAAAGTCGACGCTCGGCTACTGCATCAACGCCCTGATCCCCAACGCCTTCGATGGGAAGGTCGAGGGCAGTGGGGTGGTGTGTGGCTTTGAGGTTGGAAAGAGCTCGATCTACGAGGTCAACAAGAAGGTGGGGACGGTGATGCAGGACACCGATGCCCAGTTTGTCGCACTCACCGTCGCCGAAGACATCGCCTTCAGTTTGGAGAACCAATGTACCGAGCAGCGCCAGATGCACGAGCGCGTCAGGCAGATGGCGGCGGTTGTCGACATGGAGGCGTTCCTCTCTCAGAGCCCTGCAGACCTCTCGGGTGGACAGAAGCAGCGCGTCTCGCTCGCCGGGGTGCTGGTCGACGATGTCCAGGTCCTGCTCTTTGATGAGCCGTTGGCCAACCTCGACCCGGCTACCGGCAGACGTGCCATCGCGTTGATCGACGAGTTGTCGCGCACCACCGACAAGACGATCATCATCATCGAACACCGCCTCGAGGATGTGTTGGCCCGCCCCGTCGATCGGATCATCGCGCTCGATGAGGGGCGGATCGTCGCCGACTCAACGCCACGGCAGCTCCTGGGCACCACTGTGCTGACCGACCTTGGCATCCGTGAGCCGCTCTACCTGGCGGCGTTGCGCATGAGCGGCTGTGACATTCCCTCGTTGGGTGATGTAAGCTCCCTTGATACCATGGTCCTCGGGGCATGCGAAGAGCAGGTGCGATCCTGGCACCGATCACAGCGATTTGATCGAGGCGGTGAGAAGGGGGAGGTGTTGTTGGCGGTCAAGGACCTGGGCTTCTCCTACGATGGCGTCGTCGAAGCCCTCGATGGGATCGACCTGTCGTTGCGGTCGGGGGAGATGGTCTCGATCCTTGGCTCCAACGGGGCAGGCAAGTCGACACTGGCCAGCCTCTTGATGGGAGTGCTTGTCCCCGATCGGGGAGAGATCGTCATGGATGGGGTCGATCTTGCCGGCTTCTCAGCGAGCCAGCGCTCCTCGCTCATCGGCTTTGTCATGCAAAACCCCAACCACATGATCAGCTGTGACATCGTCTACGACGAGGTCGCCTTCGCGCTGCGCCAGCAAGGGTATGGGGAGGAGGAGATCCGTGACCGGGTGATGGATGTGCTCGGCCTCTGTGCGCTACGCGAGTACCACCGCTGGCCCATCAGTGCGCTCAGCTATGGGCAGAAGAAACGGGTGACCATCGCCAGCATCCTGGTGACCAATCCCCGGCTGTTGATCCTCGATGAACCGACCTCCGGCCAGGATTGGCGGCGGTACACCGCCTTGATGGAGTTTCTCGTCGACTTGAACCGACGCCTGAATCTGACAATCCTCTTCATCACCCATGATATGCACCTGGCCCTGCAGTATACCAGCCGGTCGGTGGTCCTTGATGAGGGGCGCCTGGTCTGCGACAAGCCCACCAGTGAGGTCTTCAGCGATGAAGGGATCCTCACCGCGGCCAATTTGGAGGTGACCAGCCTCTATCGTCTTGCCAAGCGTTGTTCGATCGAGGATATTCCCTCCTTCATCGAGACCTTCGTAGCTGAGGAGGCCAAGGTGAGGGGAGAGGGGGTGCGCGTCGCCACCCTCCACGTAAAGCGTGCTGCCTTGTTGGGCAGAGCGCGACCCAAACGGAAGAAACCCTCCGACAAGGAGGGGCGCAAGTTCGGGTTTGCACTGGGCTACGAGGAGTGTGATACCTTCCTGCACCGCTATAGCGGGGTGACGAAGTTCTTCGCCTTCATCATCTGGATCATCTTCTGCCTCACCACCTTCGATGTCCGCTTCCTCATCCCGGCGACAATCTTCTCCTTCGTCCTGTTGGTGATGAGCAAGATCCCGCTGGCGAAGTTCAAGCCGTACATCATCGCGATGCTCACCCTCATCGCCTTCAACGCCCTCTTCATCTTCCTCTTCTCTCCCGACCAGGGGACACGGTATCTGGCAAGCCGCACCATCCTGCTGGGCTCGGCGACCGGGCGCTATGCCCTCTCGGCTGAGACGCTCTTCTACCTCTTTGTCGTCAGCCTCAAATACTTTGCGATCTTCCCGATGGCATTGCTCTTTGTCAGCATCACCCAGCCATCGGCATTCGCCTCCTCGCTCAACCGCCTTGGCGTCTCCTACCGCATCAGTTACGCCGTCTCACTGGCCCTGCGTTACCTGCCCGAGGTGACCAAGACCTACCTGCACATCCTCCACGCCCAAATGGCACGCGGGGTGAGCCTGTCGAGTGACGAGACGCTGAAGAAGCGCCTCTCGTCGCTGGCCAGGGTCCTCTCCCCGTTGGTCCTCTCCAGCCTCGACCGTGTGGATGTCATCACCAATGCGATGGTCCTGCGGGGCTTCGGGAGATTGGACACACGCTCATGGTACATGGCCCAACGTCTTGCTTTAGGCGATTGGGTGGCCATGGCCCTCATCCTGCTCCTGCTCACATCGAGCCTGTACAGTCGATTTGTCGCAAATGTCATGTTTTGGTATCCTTTTTAGGACAATGTACTCTTCTGCCTCCCAATATCACTGCAGAGAGCTTGACAGATGGCAATCTTATCCCCATCTTATATTGAACTAAATCACGAGTTCACTCGATGGTGATTGCAGGAGGTCTGTTGTGTCTGACACGTTTGTACAAGAGATGGAGACGCAGTTGCTTGCAATGCGCAAGGAGCTGCTGGATAAGTTGAGCGAAGACAACAGCGACTTTCGTGAGATGGTCAACGCGATGGGAATCAAGGACAGCATCGACGTGGCTGCCGACGACATCGCCTTCAAGAAGATGGAGGCGATCAACAAACATGAAGCCAGTCGGTTGCGCTCGATCGAAAACGCCCTCTCACGGATTGCCAATGGCAAGTATGGCCTCTGCCTGCGTTGCTCCAAGACAATCCCTGAGGAGCGCTTGAGGGCCATCCCATACGCTGTGCTGTGCATCGACTGCAAGAATGCCGAGGAGAGCCCTGGACGGCGATGACCCTCCTCCATGAAAAAACAGGCAGCCTCTGTCCAGGCCGCCTGTTCTTTTTTTTTACCCTCCCTAGATGAGAAATGGGTTGCTCCGCTCCTCCTCGATGGTGCTCGTAGGCCCGTGGCCAGGCAACACCTGCGTCTGTCCGTCAAGGGCCAGAAGCCGGCGGCAGCTGGCCAAGAGATCGCTCATCGAGCCGCCTCCCAAGTCGGTGCGCCCGATGGAGCCGGCAAAGAGGGTGTCGCCGGTGAGGACGAACTGTCCGCCCTCATGGTAGAAGCAGAGCCCACCGGGGGTGTGCCCCGCCGTCTTGATGACGGTGAGCTTGCTATCCTCTAGGTACTGTCCATCGAAGAGGTAGCCGGTCGGTTCGGGCAGGAGCTTCAGATCCTCGTCGTGGAGGGCGAGGAAGCGGCGGTCGAAGCAGACCGCCTTCACGTTCTCGTAGCCGCTCTTTCCCAGGTAGGGGGCATCCTCTTTGCTGACCAGCACCTCAAGGTCGGGGTACCGAACCTTCAGCGGCCCTGCGGCGGTGATGTGGTCCCAGTGGGTGTGGGTGAAGAGCATGGCGACCGGCTTGACCGTATGTCGTTCGATCTCACTGATGATGAGGTCGCTGTCGTTGCCCGGATCGATAATCCAGGCGCTTTGCGTCTCCTCGTCTCCGAGGAGGTAGCAATTGGTTTGGTACGGACCGGTCACCAAGCGTTGGACGAACATCGGTTACTCCTTGTTCGAGTAGGTGATGGAGGCGGTGCGCCCCTTGATCTCCTTGCCGTTGAGCGCGGCGATCGCCTTCTCGCAGTTCTCTTCGCTCATGCTGATGAACGAGTACTTGTCGTGGATGCGAATCGAGTAGATGTCCTCGCGTTCGATGGAGAGCTCGTCCTGGAGGATCTGGCTCAGCTCCTTGGTGTAGAGCCTCTTCATCTTGCCGATGTTCAGGTAGAGGGTGCGTGCTCCCTCGGGGAGGGGGCGCTCTTCGCGCGCCCGCGGTGCGGCTCCCTGTGCCTCTTTCTTCGGTGCAGTGGTGCTCTCGCCCCTGCTGCGGCTCTGGGGTGTGGCCCTCGTCGAGCGCCTCGGGGTGTTTGCCTGAAGGATTTCCCTCAGTAGGTAGGCGGTAAAGTAGCCGCGCAACATGAAGGGAACGTTCTTCTTGATCAGTTTCTTGAGATTCTCCAGTTCATCGGGGTTTGGGTCTGCCTTGGTTTTGCCACTCAATACTTGAATGGTCCCGATGACAAGGTCTTCGTTCGGCTTGCTCTTGCTGTTGTTGTCCATGAGCATGTCTCCTTGGTGGTGTTTTGCCCCCCGGTGTGCCAGAGAGGGCTTGGATAGTGGGAACAGGGTGGTGGATATCCCCAAGGCCGGCTGGCGATGGACAGAGGGGGGCATCTCCACCGATGAGGGCGGGATTTCTCAATGCTGGCACACACAAGAGAGTCTCCCGCCTTGTTTTGGGAGGAACAACTGCTCTGAAGTGCAACATGTCCCATCTCAATTCACCTTTCAGGATACCCAACCTCTTCTGCCTTTGTCAAGGAAAGCCAAAACTGCT
>JALOBD010000044.1 GCA_023228445.1 Sphaerochaeta sp.
AGCTGGTGTCCCTCTCAACATAACCAATAAAGAAATAATTATTGAGGATGAAGGGGAACTCAGACAAGATCAATATTGGTTCGGCTCTGGTGTGTATACAGCGACCCCAAGCTCTAAGCTTATTGTTATGCCTCTGGGTGAGTATTTTATGACGGTGAGTAGCCTTGATAATACAATAAAACGAACGGTAGGACAGGAATCCAAAAAAAATGATGGCAATTGGCATAACTGGAAATGGGTGCAAGATGGTACAAAGACCATTATTATCCCATCTACTGGAGAATTCCAGGCTATAGCAGACTCTGGCAGTCAAATAGAGATTAGTTATTCAACTGGAGATGTGGTAACCCCCATCACAATCGAATCGGGGGTGGCGGCTACAATACCAACTGGTTTGAACATAAATATGAGGAGGTCGACATTTGTCAACCATGGAACAGTAGAGATCTACGGCACCTTGGATACTTCGGTAAAAGATAGTTACCCAGGAGGAATGCTTGAGAACTACGGAACCATATATATCAATGCTGGTGGTAAATTGAATACATCGAGAGAAGGGTCGCTCACCAATGAAGGATCAATCGTGAATACAGGTGGTACATGGACAGAGTAAAACCTGCATAGTGCCTCATTATTTTGTTGTAGTCTGGAGAACTTGAGGAATTCATGTCAAAACCACAATGGAGGAGGGTGCTGTTTCTTGCGTGCTGCATCGTGTTGGGTTTTGTATCTTTTGTGTCAGCAAGTGGGGCAAAAGATAGTAGGTACGCACTCTTTGGAGCAAGGAGCAGTGATAAGAGGGCAAATGTCAAAGCCTTTGTCCTGATGATTCATGACGTAAACACATTGGTAGATACCCATCTGAAAGAAATGGTCGAGCTTTGGGATCACTATACCCAATTGTGGATGGAAGGCAAGGAACAGATTCTCTCCAAAGAGCCGTTGATATGGGAGACCGACGCACTTTTTGCAGAGCGCCTCCACCACGAGTTGGATGAGTTTGAAGAGCGGATTGAGCGCGAGGCCGATAGCGCAGCAGAGACGATCATTGAGTCCTTGCAAGGGGAATTTGAAGAGTTGATAGACTTGTTTGAAGAGACCGATGAGCGCTTGGCGACGAGTGATCGTATCCGTCTTGCAGGGAATACTGGGGCAATGTACGCCCCATATGTGAGGAATGAACGGCTGTGGCCACTCATACTGACCTTCTCAGACCGTTTGGTCGAAGAGACTTCCTTAGATTTGGTCATCGACTTCATCGGGCAGGTACGAAGTGAAGATGAGATCAGATCTTCAATTGTAATGTTCGATAGGATGGTGAAAGAGAACCAGTTGAACTGGGAGGTAGCCTACCATATCGTTGCCGACATTCGTGAAGAAACAAATCTCGAGTTGGTAGTTGGTGGATCGAATTTCTTAGATATTATCCGTTTCTTGGTGGTCCTTGATGAGATTACCGTATCGGATGATCAAGGTACAGTACTCTTCTGCCGAACATTGGAGAACCCTGTTCTGGTTCACACCTTCACCGTGGATGAAGAGTTGAACTTCATCGCGCGCGACGCTGACCCCATCCTCGGCCTGAATACCCTGGGGTACAACACATTGGAGGGGAATAGTAAGGAGCTTCGCTCTCATAGGCAACGCATCCTTCTGGCAGACCCTCGCGACACCATCACAGATAAGTATGAAAAAGAGCGATTGGCTGCACTTCCTCCAGCTGTCGCAGTCGCTCCTCCTGTAGGTACGCTGGAAACCCAAGATGGTGGTACCGAAGCTGTCGCTGATACAGAAGAACTCCACGCCATAATGCCGAACATCCCCCTCTTCACCCTCGATGATAAGGAGACGAGCTTTGATGAAGTGCGAGCCGGAAGGCCGGCCATCGTCAACTACTTCGCCTCCTGGGTCCCAGTGAGCAAAGCGGAGCTGTCGTACTTTGAAGAGGCGTGGAAGCAGCATGGTGATGAGATTGCCTTCATCTTCCTCGATGCCCTCGATGGACAGCGGGAGACGAAGGCGACCATCGACACGTTCATCAAGGAGTTCCCCTTCACCGCTCCCGTCTACTGGGACGAGGGAATCTTCGCCTTCATCTTCAACACCAACAGCCTGCCCACCACCGTCTTCTTCGACAAGGATGGGCGGGTGGTGACCGGTTTCCTGGGCATGCTCAGCGAAAACGCGTTGGAGGAGTCGATCAGCCTTTTGCTCAAATGAGGTTGAAGGAGGAGGCGATGATGAAGGGCCAGATGGCTCAAGAAACCATGCAGCTATTCCCTCGTCAGAGCCGTGATACAGCTGCTCCTCTGCTGCCATGGCTCTCTTACTCGCGACAATAGCGAAAACTGCACAAAATTTCACAGAGAGGATGCAATACTCAATGAAAGAATGAAGTGCGCGACATACAAAGCCACATACAGGTATACGCTGATCGCCATCGAGACAGAGGCAGAGCAACTTCAAGCATTCACGAGAGTATGCAAAGCGGTGCAAGAAAACCAGCATTGATCGAGACGTAGGCATGCTCTTGTTTGGAGATCACTTGCCAAAAAATGCCTGGCCAAGATGAGTGCAATGCTCGAGCGATTATCACCTGTCCAGCTGTGGCTCAACCGAGGGGACTTCCTTCACGTGACAGCGTCAGATTGCCTAGCGGGATATGAATGTGAATGTGTGCTCACGTGAAGGTGCTGCATTTTTCATCAAACGATGAGGGTATGTTTGTATCTTGAATATCTTGGATGGTGTACATATACAGCCTGATACATTTCCTTCTAGCCCAATACTCGGCAAGAGATCGAGTGAGAATCGCCTGAAAGGAATGGTAATCCCCGGATACAAATGCACGATTTTGTACATATCTGAAGGAGAAGAACAGGATAATCTAGCATTTAGACAAGGAATCGGGCGTCATCTATCTCTATTGGGACCGTTCGGTCTATGTCCCGGGCCTAAAACATCTCGATGTGGTGAAAAGATGCATCGGTAAGCTGGGTGTCGGAGGCGAGTTCGAGGCCAACAAGACCTTCTGGTCATTGGGTACGCAGGAGCAGCCTGCCACTTGTACTTCTCGTCAGGCCAGATGGTATCGACAAAGGCTTCTGTATAGGGGACAGGGACTTCATGTTGATGTGAGATCTGGGTCATGGTGGCCGCTCATGCGTGATTGATGTGTACGGCTCATTCCAGCACAAATTGGGATGACGAGCAGTCTCTTGTCTCATGCATTGCACTACCTGTGCTGTCGCTACCAAGGGTTGCAAAGCAGAGTTCCCGGTGGTCCAATCAGACGGAGTGTTGCCATCAGTGAACACGAGGAAACGATTTATCTGGAAAGCAGGGCGCCAGGGGTGTTGAGCAGGAGATGTGATCACATCTACCACGTTCTTTGGGAAAGGAGTGTTGGATTGGGTGGGACAATGTCTTGTAATTACAATGAGCACGTAATTTTCAAATTGCAACAAAGAGACAGGTCATTCATCATAGGCTTTGAGTACTGATCACCTGATGGAGTCGTACCAAGGAATGAATAGCAGCGTATGAAAGAGAGATCATGTGTGCCCATGTTGCAAAGACATACCCGCTTTGCACGTTTCAAACGAAATAGAACCCTGTGGTTGATGATTACACCCATATTGGTGTACTTCATCATCTTTGCCTACCTGCCGATGGTCGGCATGTGGCTTGCATTCACCAAGTTTGACTTTCGCCTCGGCTTCTTCAAAAGCCCCTTTGTGGGCCTGAAGAATTTCCAATACCTCTTCAAAAGTGGCATCTTCAGTCGGCTGATACGAAACACCGTGCTCTATAATGTGGCATTTCTCCTGGGGGGGAACGCCGCACAGATTCTCTGTGCGCTCTTCCTCAGTGATCTTCCCAGCAAGAGGTTCGTGAAGATCAGCCAATCGATCATCTTCTTGCCGTATTTCATCTCATGGGTGCTGGTCGGCCTCTTCTCCTACGCATTGTTCAACATTGATAATGGGGTGATCAACACAATCTTTCGCTCCCTTGGCTTGTCTGAATATAACTTCTACTTGAAGCCGCAAGCGTGGCCTGCGATCATCATCGCCATCCAAATCTGGAAGGGGCTTGGGTACGGCAGTGTGGTATACCTCTCGGTCATCAGCGGCATTGACCAGGAGATCTACGAGTCTGCACGCATCGATGGGGCATCGAAGTGGCAACAGATTGCCAACATCACGCTGCCGATGATCAAGGCGACCTTTGTGCTCCTGGTGATGTTCAATCTTGGCAGTATCCTCAAGGGGCAATTTCAACTCTTCTACCAATTGGTGGGAAACAACGGCCTGCTCTTCAACGTCACCGACATCATCGACACCTACGTCTATCGATCACTGGTGGTCAATTTCGACATCGGCATGGGGTCGGCTGCAGGGGTCTTTCAATCGGTCTTTGGGTGCATCCTGGTGCTCAGTGTCAATGCGCTGGTCAAGCGCTTCAGTGAAGAGCTTGCGCTGTTCTAAGGAGAGGTGATGAAAACGACGGCGATATCGATCAGGCCGGACAGCGGAACGAAATCCTTCACGCTGCTCGGCTATGGGGTGATGGCGATCATCACCATCATCTGCTTTGTCCCATTTTGGCTCATCGTGGCAGCCAGCATCTCCGATGAAGCCACCATCCTGAGAGAGGGATTCAAGCTCTGGCCCCGCACGGTCTCATTGGATGCCTACCGCTCGATTTTCCAAGGGTCCAAAGCGCTGCTGCACTCCTATTTGGTCACCATCTTCGTCACATCGGTCGGGACGCTGCTGGCCCTGTTGCTCACATCGATGACGGGGTATGTGCTGATTCGCGTGGACTTTCCCCACCGCAATGGCATTGCATTCTTCATCTATTTTACCACCCTCTTCAGCGGTGGGGTCATTCCGACCTACATCCTCTTTGTCAAGTATCTGGCGTTGAAAAACACCGTATGGGTTTTGATCCTCTCCTGCCTCCTCAGCCCGTGGAACATCTTCCTCATGAGAAATTTCATGAAATCCATCCCCTATAGCCTGGTGGAGGCCTCAAAGATCGATGGAGCCAACGACCTGCAGATCTATACGGCGGTCATGGTACCATTGAGTAAGGCGGGGCTTGCAACAGTCGGGCTCTTCATCGCATTGAACTACTGGAACGACTGGTACCATGCAAGTCTCTACATCACGCAAGAAGCACTCTATCCGCTGCAGTACCTGCTCTATCGGATGCTCTCCAACGCTGAATACATGAAACAAGCAGCCGCTGCAGGGATTTTCCTTGACACGGTCTCCCTGCCAAGTGAAACATTGAAGATGGCGACCGCCCTTGTGGTCACCGGACCTATTCTCTTATTGTATCCGTTTGTACAAAAATACTTTGTCAAAGGAATCATGATCGGAAGCGTAAAAGGCTGATAAGGAGGTTGGTATGTATCCTGTGAGTAACAAAGATCGCAGCATCATTTCGCTCAATGGTATTTGGCAGTTCAGGTTTGCCGGGGACAGCACGTGGCAACCGATCTCTGTGCCCGGCTCATTCAATACCCAGCTGACCGATCCACGGGCCCGCTACTACTGTGGAATCGTTGAATACCAGAGGCACTTCACGATTCCCAAGATCCATGGCGGTGAGCGGCGGGTGCTCCGCTTCGATGCAGTCACCCACGACGCGGAGGTCTTTCTCAATGGGTCGCCGATCGGTACGCATCGCGGCGGCTTCCTCCCCTTCGAGTTCGATATCTCCGCCCTCCCGTGTGGAGCGGAGCACACCCTCATGGTGCGCGTCAACAACCGCATCGACTATACCACCCTGCCGATCGGTATCGAGGGGGGAACGGCCTTCTTCGGTTCGGACAACCCCGGGGTGCCGAGCGTTGAGAACGGCAAGAAGCGGCTGCATGCGTACAACCTGCCGAACTTTGATTTCTTCAACTTCGCCGGTATCACCCGTGCCGTACGCATCTATACGACTCCACAGGTGTACATCAAGGACATCACCCTCACCACCGACCTCGACGGGGAGGATGGCATCATCGACTATGTGGTGGAAACTTCAGGCGATGCAGCGGTGCACATTGCAATTTGCGATGGAGAGGGAGAGCTGGTGGGTGAGGGGAGCGGTAAGTGCGGGACGATCCGGATCGCACACGCCCACCTGTGGTATCCGCGCCCCGGCACTCCCTACCTCTATACCGCCCACGTCACAAGTGACGAGGATACGTATGCGCTGCCGGTGGGTATCAGGAGCATTGAGGTAGCGGGAAACCAGTTTCTCATCAACGGCAAGCCGTTCTACTTCAAGGGTGCCGGCCGGCATGAGGATTCGCCCTTCCGTGGACGGGGCACCGACGGATGCCTCAATGTGAAGGATATCGATTTACTCCATTGGCTGAACGCCAACTCACTGCGAACCAGCCACTACCCGTACGCTGAGGAGATGTATGCGCTCTGCGACCGGGAAGGGATTGTGGTCATCGATGAGCTGCCTGCCGTGGGACTTAATTTTCACGGTACAAAAAACCCGTACACCGAGCTCGATACCGCCTCCTACCACGCCGAGCTTCTGGCCCAACTCATCCGACGGGACAAGAATCACCCCTCGGTGGTGATGTGGAGTTTGGGCAATGAACCGGACACGGAGAACTACCCAGAGGATGCCTACGCCTACTGGAGGGCCCTCTACGACCTCGCCCACCGCCTCGATCCGCAGGACCGTCCGGTGACCGTTGTCTGCTGTCAGAACAACTATACCAAGGATATCACGGCACCGAGCATGGATGTGGTGTGCATCAACCGATACTACGGGTGGTACAACTTGGCCGGCGTGCTGGAGGTTGCTCAAATCGCCTTCAATGAGGAGCTTGAGTTCTGGCAAGAGATCGACAAGCCGCTCATCCTCGCTGAGTATGGCGCCGATGCGCTGCCTGGCCTGCATGCCATCAACGCAGAGATGTTCAGTGAAGAGTACCAAGTGGCGTATTTGAAGGCGATGAACGCGTGCTTGGATCAGCGGGAGTTCGTGGTAGGGGAGCACCCGTGGGTGTTTGCTGATTTTGACACGCAGCAGGGACCGATGCGCCCCGGTGGGAACCACAAGGGCCTGTTCACCCGCGATCGCTGTCCAAAGATGGCTGCACACATGATTCGTGACCGGTGGGCGACGATCGAAGGTCAAGCACACTGATGTGAGCAAGAACGGAGGGTTGTTGTGCAAATAGGTGGTGAGAGACGCGGGAAAGAGCAATAGCTTCAGGCGTCTCTCATTTCTTCAAGAATGTCTTCAATTTCAAATGGACAGCCATAAAACAACACGTATACGCTATATCTCGATCGATGAGTGAAGGGGGAGCTGTGGTACAGACCATATCAATCGACACAAGAACAAGAGGGCGGATCTTCCGTGGCATCGGGGGTGTCACCAGCAATGGGATGACCAAGTTGCTCGTCGAATATCCCCAAGCAGAGAGAGACGAGATCCTGGACTTCCTGTTTACCCCGAAGTTTGGTGCAAGCTTTCATACCGTCAAGGTGGAAATCGGCTCTGATGCCAACGGCACGTGTGGAACCGAGCCGAGTCACATGCGCAAAGAGGATGATTTTGACATCACCCGGGGAGTCGGTCTGTGGTTGGCCCAAGAGGCGAAGAGGCGGAACCCGGCCATCATCCTCGATGCAATTCGGTGGGGCACACCGGCATGGGTGACGGATAATGAGAAGAAGTACCAGTATTATCTGAACTTCCTCACCGGGGCCAGGGATGTCTATGGCCTACACTTCGACTACCTCGCCCCCGATGAGAATGAAGGGGATTTCAGCATCGATTGGGTGGTGGATGTCCTGCGCCCCGGCCTTGATCGCGATGGATTTGCGCTGGTGCAGCTCTCAGGGGCCGATAGCACCGAGGATTGGAACATCGAGGCGCTGCTGAAGGGGAACCCCGACCTTCGCTCAAGCATTGGCGCTGTCACCCGACACTACAAGCAGGATAGTCCGCAGTACATCAGGGATTGTGGGATCGAGATCCTCAATAGCGAGGATATCGCCCCCTTTCGCCATGCGTTCTCCTACGCCCTTGATATGGCATACAAGATCATCCGTTCCTATGCCTCTGGAAAGATGGTGCAGTATGTGATGCATCCGATCATCGAGGCGATCTACGACAATCTTCCCTATACGTGCAAGAGTATCCTCCATGCAGCACACCCGTGGAGTGGGCACTACCACGTCGAATCAAGCCTTTGGGTGGTGGCGCAGTTCACCCAGTTCATTGCACCGGGATGGCAGTACCTGGACAGCGGTTGCCACGCCTCACAGACGCTCAGCTACCTGACGTTGCAAGATCCCTCAAACGGGGACATCAGCTTGGTGATTCTCAACCGCTCAGAGAGCGCCATTGATGTGGCCATTGAGTTTGATGGGCTTGCTGCCTCCTCTCTTTCGTGCTGGAAGACCTGCGAGGAGGAGCAGTTCATTCGCCTTGATGACGTGGAGGTGGTGATGAACACCGCCAAGATTACGATAGCAGCGCAATCGGTGTACTCTCTCACCACGACCGAGGGACAGCAGAAGGGGACCGGTGCTACCCCGCTGGTAACGACAACGACCTTTCCGCTGCCCTACACCGATGACTTCTCCTCCTACCAGGTGGGAACGCAGCCGCGCTATACGATTGACCAAGCCGGTGCCTTCGAGATCCAAGCAGGGGGAAGGGATGGACACCGTTCGTTGGTGCAGGTATTGACCCTTGCAGAGAAACCGATCGATTGGGAGCGCCGGCCAACCCCCAACCCGTATACGGTGTTGGGCGGGCAGGAACTTACCAACTACTCGGTGAGCATCGACTTCGCTATGGATGAGATGCCGGGTGCCGACTACGAGGGGTATGTCATGCTCGGTGCACGGTGCAACCACAACAGCCAGCGATCAGAGTTTGCCCAGGCGTACAGTGTGCGCCTCTATCACAACAGGCGGTGGGTGCTCTTCTGTGGTGCCATCGCGTTGATGGCAGGACGGGTGGATGACTTCTCCCTCGGCGCATGGCACACCCTCTCCCTGCACTGTGAGGATGACCAGATCACCCTGTCCTATGATGGCGACCAGCTCTGTACGCTCAAGGACTCGGCAATCCCCAGTGGGAATGTCATCATCGGCAGTGGCTACAATGTGGTGCGCTATGCTCAGGTGACCATCTCGCCGATCGCCGGCTCCATTGCCCAGTGCCGGCGGTATCCCATCACCCACCAAGCAGTGAAGAACTCGGGCTCGTGGAGGGAGGTGGGCAGCTATTCGGACAACTACCACCGCACGCTCCTCGCTGCTTCTGCTCCGGGCTCAACGCTCGAATTCTCCTTTTCCGGTCCATCGTTGGTCCTGGTGGGGGTTGTCGACAATGAGAGTGGGAGGGCAGAGGTCTTCATTGACGGAGAGCTGATCGCACGGATCGATGGCTACTCTGCGACCAAGTACTATCGTAGGAGCTTGTTCTCCGCCTACGATTTGGAGGATGCAATCCATACGTGCACACTCCGGGTTTTGGGTACATCTCATGAGGATTCCCTGCACACCAATGTCCAGGTGAATGCCATTGAGGTTGCCGGGGAACTACTGAACGGGTGAACCAACTGTGGTAACACATGAGAACGCACAGGAATATATGGAGGAAACAATGAAAAGAGTCGTTGTTATTCTACTCATCCTACTGACGGCCTTTACCGCATTTGCGAGAGGGGGCTCAGAGGTGAGTGCAACAAAGGCGAGCAGTGACAATCCTTTCGATACGTATGTCGAATTGATCATGTACAGCTCGGGGTCGTCGGGAAAGGACACGGCAGCGGTACTGGCGCAGTTCAACACGCTGTTGAGGGAGAAGTACAATACCACCATCAATGTGACCAACCTTGGGTGGGACAACTACAACAACCAATACCAGTTGATCCTGACCACCGGAGAGCCGGCGGACTTGATGTATGTCAATCCCAACCTCTACGGCATGTATGCACCCAATGGCGCATTCAAGGATCTCACCGATCTCTTTGCCCAATACATGCCCACCGTCTCCAGCTACTTCAGCGATGGTGAGCTTGCCCAGGTAAAAGTCGATGGCAGGCTCTACATGATTCCTTCCTATGAGACCAACTTCTCACAGAATGGAATATTCTATCGCCTTGACTTGGCCAAGAAGTATGGCTTGGGTGAGATCGACAGCCTCAAGGCCTTTGAAGCGTATGCCAGTACCATCGCGGCCAACGAGCGTGGGATGCGGGTCATTGACGGAAATCCCGAGCAGACGCTCTTCCAGCTCTTCAAGGCCACCTATGGCTTTGAATCAATTGCCGGCTCCAACACCTCGATCATCATGGTCAATGGGTATGATGACATCCACACCATCATCGCATACCCATTCACCGATGCGTATGTGGAGTGGGCCCACCGGATGAAGGAGTGGGCGCTCAAGGGATACTGGAGCTCCAACGCCCTCTCAAGCACCATGGACCCCTGGAGCAGCATCCAGGTCGGGACGAGTGCGATCACACAGGCGAATGCCGATGGGGCCAAGAACATGATGGGGTATATGGCTTCCAAGCTCCCGCACAGCGAGAGCGCCTACTGGAGCCTGGCCAACCTCACCGGCTACTCCTACATCAACCCGGTCACGGAGAACGGGTATGCGGTTCCCGCATCATCGCCCAATGGTGAGCGGGCGCTGAGGATCCTTGAGGCGATCAAGACCGATCAGCGGCTCTTTGACCTCTGGATGTATGGCATCGAGGGACGACACTTCTCATTGACTGAGGAGGGGAATCTCATCAAGCCGGCCCTCGGTGTTGATCCTGCCACGGTGAACGCCCACTCGATGAGTGGCGCGCAGTACGCGATGCGCGTCCAGACACTCATGCGCAATGATGAGGGGGTCTGGGATGGCTATGATGATTTGATCGCCCGACTCCAGTCCATTGCCGTCTTGAACAAGTTTGGCGCGGTCTCCATCGATTACTCCGATGTCCAGGCGGAGCTTGCGGCGGTGAACCAGGTGGTCAAACAGTATGGCCATCCGATCAACATCGGCATTGTCGACAATGTTGATGCTGCCATTGCTGAATACCGGAGGCAATTGAAGACCGCCGGCATTGACCGCCTCCTTGGTGCAGTCAGTGAGCAGATGGAGCAGTATTACATCCGCAATGCCATACACTAACTGAAACTGAAATGTTGCGCGCTCATCACCGGTGCACACTGGGTGGTGAGCGCGCTTTTCAGTACACTGTCGCCATGGATACCACGCACAGAAATCGGCTGTCACAGATTCTTGTTCTCTTTTTCGTCACCATCCTCATTGTCTTGGTAGTCACGGTGGTGAGTTTCAAGACGCTCTTCGACCGCACGGTGGAACGGCAGCTGGCAACCTATGGCCAGATCTCCCTTGAGAGCAATATCCTCTATATCGACGCCATCACCAGCTCTGCGCAGTACGTGTTTGACAGCATGAGCTTTGATCCCGAAATCTCACGATTGCTCTACTATGATTCGCTTCAGGCAAGTGAGTTGCACTTAGGCTTGCTCCGTCTCGACTCCTATGTCGAGTCCAACTACTTCATCGACTCAATCTACATCTTCAAGCGCAAGAGCGATACCATCTATGTCTCCTCTCCTGACGCACGGGAGGCGGTGTACGCTCGTCACTCCTTTTATGATGAGGAGGCTGCGGCCCTGCTCCTCCACTACACAGGGTATGCAAACATGGAGCCGATCTTCCGGAGTGTCGACCTGAAAGAGGTGAGCACATCACAGACGTCTTATATCAGTTTCATGCGCTACAATACGCTGAGGAAACCCAATGAGTCGGATGTGGTCATGATCAATGTGCGCCAGGACATCCTTTCGGCCTTGATCCAATCGATTCCAGAGAATGAGAACCGGCTCCTGCTCTTCACCGATGATGAGGGGTGGTATATCCCGATTGCGGGCAACGGTGAAACTTATACCGATGAAGTCCTCGATGCACTGCTTCTCCGTCTCACTGATGCAAGAGGAGAGACCGTCGTTACCCTTGATGGGAAGAAGTATGTGGTCTGCCGACAAAAAGTCATGAATAGTGCCGTCAACATCGTCCTCATTGCAGAAGAGAGTGATATCGGCAGCATCACACGGACAAAGGAGTACAACACCTCGATCGTGCTGCTCGCTGCACTGCTGGTGGTGTGCGTCATTGCGGCAGTTGCGGTGATCCAGCGAATTGTGAGTGTGAATCGAGTCCATCGGGAAACCCTTGCCAACCTCGAGCGAGAGAAAGAGAAGCTCTTCTATGAGCGACAGAGGCGAAGAATCCTGACTTTCTTGCAGAGCACCCCCTCCTGTGAAGAGTCTGCCACCTCCTTTGTGCAGGAGCTTGGTCTTCCTCGCACAGAAGATCTCAATGCATCTCAGGTGGTTCTGGCCCTCCTGTCGATCAAGGAGTACTCCTCATCGGTGTCGTTGCAATACGAGCGGGTTCGGGAACGGAATGAACTGAAACAGCAGATCTGTGCGTTGGCAGGCGAGACGCTTAGCGATGCCGCGCCCCTGTTCACAACCTTCGATGATGAGGATAAGTGCTTCATCGCGCTTGCTGATCTACAGCCCCACGGGCAGTTGGAGCGTGATCTGATGAGGGTAGGGGAGTTGGTGCTGGAACGATTAGCGGTGGCGACGTACATCTTCGTCTCTTCGCCCTCCACGATTGACGAATTGCCCACGCTCTACACCGAGCTGATGAAGGCCTACCCCTACAAGACGTTCTACACCCCAGAGACAATCATCACCTCACCGATGGTTGATGCGAGGCTGCTCTATGAGAGCACCATGCCGGAGAGTCAGCTCAGGCAACTTTCACAGGCGATCATGCAACTTGATGTCCCGTCAGCGCTGCTCAACCTGGAGGAGGTCATCGATGAAATTGCAAAGGGTTCCTACAAGAGCTTTCAGATCAACTTGATGCAGTTGATCGTGACCATTGATGAGCTCCTGACTAAGGTGCAAACCAACAACGGGATTGAGAAGACCATCTCTGTTGATACCATGCTCTACAATCTTTCGACCTTTGAGACCCTAGCGGCAATCTTTGAGGCCCTCAAGGAGGCAATCGAAGACACCGAGCAGGTGGTGATCCAAAATAAGAATAGCCACCAGACCTCTCTCATCGCTGAGATTCAACAGATTATCCAGAAGTCCTATATCGACGATAACTTTTCAATCATTGATGTTTCTGAGCAGCTGGGAATGAACGCATCATACCTAGGCAAGCTCTTCAAGAGAAGCACCGGCATGACCTTCATAGAGTTTCTCCACAAAGAACGGATGCTCGCTGCGTGTACCTTGTTGGCGACAACCGATATGCCGATTGCTGAGGTCGTCACGGCAGTCGGATTCAAGGATGTCCCCTACTTCTACAAGATCTTCAAGAAGGAGCATGGCTGTACCCCAAAGACCTATCGGGTGCACTACCAAGAAAGCCCGACTGCGACAGCAGAGGATGAGTAACTGCTACCCGAGATGAGCAGCCTCCTGCTCGCAAGAGAGGAGGAATGCTTGGATCATTGAGGAAACCATCCAAAAGAGTAGGGTTGCAGCGTACAATGGGGTGTATGGCGTTCTCCAACAGTCCGAGTCATCGAAAATCATTGGTGATCTGCAAAATATGAGCGTAATGTGGTTTTTGTTTGTTTCCGTCGGCTGAACCATCTATACTGATACTGAATCGGCAACTGGTTGAGGGAGCAGGAGTAGATGACATGAAGCGATCGTATTCACACGGCATGAGGGTGATCGAGATGAGTATTCTTCTCAGCTTGTCCCTGGTGTTCCTCGGGTGTGCCACAGTCACACAAAAGTCCTCTCTCATCGAAGGCACACTCCTCGCCCCGCTGCCGATGATTCCCCTCCCGGCCTCAAAGGTGGTGCAGGTGTCCGATGATACGCCTTCTCATGATGAGCCAAAGACTGAGGAGCCGACTGTTATACCCGCTGGCCAGGGTTGGCAGGAACCAGGTGTTGCTGCTGAAATTTTCTCCTCTCTGGAAGAGGGTATCCCGGTCCTGGTGATCCGGGCGGTTGGTAGCGGCCTGAGTGAAGGCGAGGCCAGGGCCGATGCCCTCTCATCCCTCTCCTTGATGCTCCATGCACAGGTGGAGGGCTCCCAGCAGGTCAGCGACCGGGTTGCGATGGCCGATGGAAAGGTCGTGGCAACGGCATCCGACTTCGTTGAGCAGATCACCGTGTCGACGAGCCTGCCGATCCTCGGTGCAGCGCTCACGACCTCCTTCGATGGCAACCGCATCGCTCCGCTCTATCACACCGAGGCGGTGTTGGACGCGTCAGTCTCCCTGCCGCTCTATGAGCAGGAGTTGGAGCGGTTGGCCAATCTTATCAACAGCGTCGACCTCCCATCACTCGAACACGCCGACTCACGTATCCAAGAGCGGCAGCTCTCACAATTGCTCTCCTACCATGACCAATTTGAGCGACACGCCTATGTGGCCCGGGCATTGGGCACGGAGGAGTTGCCCCCGCTCTCCCACTCGCGATACGCCCTCGAGCTGAAAATCGGGGCCCTGGCCCGGGTCAACGACACCTATGCCAAGGCTGCCCAGAGTCTGGTGCAGGGCATCGAAGAGAGCGGGGTGTACGTCTATCCGCCCAAGCTCGATGGGAGGGGGGCGGTCACCGAGTTTGCCG
>JALOBD010000262.1 GCA_023228445.1 Sphaerochaeta sp.
ACATGGCAGCCGGGGCCAATATCGGCAGCAACCACAACAGCCGGGCCAACGACGGGGAGCTCATCGCCGGAAGAGGCTTCTGGCCGGCGCTCTCCAGCAGCCTCAAGTACGACTGCAAGTTCGCCAGCTACGTGCTCGTGGACAAAGGGAACTTCCCCCACGAGTTGAACATCCCCATTCCCTTCAGTCTGGTCACCACCGACGAGCGGGAGGGCCGGCGCCTGCTCATGCCCGCCTATTGGTTGATGTACAACCTCTATGCGCTTGAGCGCAACAGCTACAAGTATCGGGTCCGGGACAAGCGCAAAGCTGTCCGCCAGCACATCGAGGTCGACTACCTCGCCCCCGATACGGCAAATGAGATCCTCTCTGCCCGCCATCTCCTGGAGCAATGGGTCGGTGCAAGCTACCAGAGCGAGAGCCAGAGCCCAGCCAACTTAGGCAGAAAACTCCTCAACGATCACCCCGACCTTGTGGCAGACCTGGAGGTCCTGGCCCCTGATCTGGAGAACAGCAACACAGCGATGCGGGTGCTCAAGGTGGTACCGGCGTACCGCGCCTACGAGCAGATGCTGCGCTACTACGCCACGTGGGCCATCGCAGACCACTGTGTCAAAAGCGGCAAGAGCGTGGCGAGCCTCCAGCGTGAGAGAACGAACGGTCTCAACCAGTGGCTGAACCTCGGCGGTCAATTGGTCCCCCAGGAGCGTGTCGAGGCGCTGCTCTCTTCCATCAAGGAGGGAACGATCCTTCAATGGAGTGAGGTGCATCGAGTCTATGAAGAGTGGTACACCCACTATGAGGAGGACCGGGCGCACCACGCGCTGGCAATCCTCTCCACCCTCCTTGAATGCGAGCACATCGACGAGGCGCTGTGGGCAGATTTGGTAGGCCAGTGTACTGCCATCAGGGCAGAGATCGAGGAGCAGGTCTTCAAGACCAAGGAGAAGGATTACCACAACCACTTCCGTGAGATCACCTATCGCAGCACGGCTGAACGGGAGGCGGTCCTCGGCCGCCTGGATGACAACCCCTTCATCGCCCACTCCAAGGTGGTCACCCAAGCCCTCTCTGCTACGCTTTCTCAGGTGCGGTACTCCTGAAGATCGTATAGACATCGTTTGCCCGCTCCAGCACGGTCAACGCTATCCAGATCACCAGCAACGCCTGTACGACGATTTTGAGGCGCGCCTGGCCTACCAGTTGTACAAAATCCGGGTGGTAGAGGTGCCAGCGCGTGAGAACCACCGTTGTGTATACCAGCGTTATACTGTCCAATGTACTCTCCAGCACCACGAGCCGGCGACTATATCGACGTCGTTTGAGCTTCACCGAGTCCAGAATGAGCGAACAGAGGGCGAGGAGCATCCAGGCGACGACAACGGGTCGGACCATCACACTGAAGACCGGCCTGCCTTGCAACACCACGACCAGGGGATGCAGCAACAGTGTGAGAAGAAACCCAAGCCAGAGAAGAGAGAACATCATGTCCAGAACTATTGTACTGCTCTTGATGGCAAGGTCATCGATAGAGAGGGTGCGCACCATGGTCTCTTCATCCCATCGCCTCCTTTTCAAGACGATGGGGCGTGAGGAGAGGATGAAGAAGACGAGGGTCACCGAACCCAGTGAGAGTATCAAGGCAGTGAATATGGCGGCCAAAGCCCTCTGTAACAATAGTGAAGCGGTGATACGGACCGGCTGGAAGAAGGGGGGAATGAGAAGGAGCAACAGCAGGATGAGGGAGAAGGAGGCCATGGCAATGGCCAGGCTCTTGCGATACCCGTGGCGATACTCGCGGTTGACCGGCCATCGCTTGGGGGCATAGAAGCGGATGGCACAATCGGCGGGGTGGCCAAGGGCACCGATGGTGGCAGTCACATCGGTGCTCAGCGCAAAGATTTCTTTCAGCTGCTCTTGGGCGTACTCCCGCTCTCTTCGGTCAAGGCGACTGAGTACCGCGCCTATGTATGCGTCGACCATGCTCATACGGTACTCCAGGATGGATTGAAGGACAAGGAATGGGTCGGGGTGAGAAAGAACGAGTGAGCACGTGGTCTGCCGGTTTCAGGCCACCAAATGTGCGAAACGGAAACATTTGAGCGACGCAATCCGAGAGTGAGGCGTTGAGTGTACCGGGTGTTCAACACGAGGGCGGATGATTTCTTGGATGGCCATCCCCACCGCGGCTCCCATACCACACAAAACCCGTCCCAAGCGGGACGGGCTGAGTGGAGTCAAAGGGACTCGAACCCTCTACCTACTGATTGCGAACCAGTCGCTCTACCAGATGAGCTATGACCCCTGGATTTCATAGACAAACCTATCGCTTTGACTGGAGTGTGTCAACTCTCCAACACGTATGAGTGAACGTCTGTTGTCTTCTTGGAGGTTTGTGCTAGAGTGGGAGCATGATACATCAGGAGAATTTGGCTGAGCTGCTGTACTCGCTCTTCAATACCATCCCTGATCCCTTCTTCGTCATCGCCGAAGACGGTACCTACCTCGAAGTCTTCGG
>JALOBD010000263.1 GCA_023228445.1 Sphaerochaeta sp.
ATCGAGAGCTTGGGAACGGTCAGCGTCGTCAGCGGCGGATGGAGCAGTGACGACATCGGCAGATCATCGAAGCCGATGACCGAGACGTCACCCGGGACCTGGATATCCCCGTCCTGCAGTGCCCTGATCGCCCCGATGGCCACAATGTCGTTGCATGCCAAGAACGCGGTCGGCAGGTCCTCCTTCTGCTGCTGCTTCAGAAAGTCCTTCACATCCTTGGTGGACGTGGCCAACGTGCTCTGCACCCGGACGATGAATCTCTCCTCCGTTTGCAGGCCCAGCAGCCGCACCGACTCCCGGAATGCCCGCTCTCTCGCTTCAAAATTACTGCCGCAATCGGCAGCGAACATCCCCACGCGGCGATGGCCCTGCTCCTTCAGGTGGGCCAGTGCGGCATGGACCATACCAGAGTTGTCCATGGTGACAAATGCCCCCGATGCGTACGGGAACACGGCGTCGAGAAAGACATATGGAACTTGGAGACTGCCGAAGAGTGCAAGATCCTTCTCATCAAACTCAGTGGCCAGCAGGACACACCCCGTCAAGCCCGTCTTTTGGCTGAGGTCGGCGATCACTTCTGTCAGTGGGAGGCCTTGGTACGTTGATACCTCAACGGCCATCTCTCGTGCTGTTGCCTCTTCAACCACTCCATCGATGTACTCACTGATGAAGACATTGTGCCGATCATTGATGATCTGGCCATGTTTGACGATCTTGCAGAAGTTCACGACCCCTCTACTTGGTGCGAGGTTCGAGTGCTTCAAGCTGATGCCGTGGTTGGCGAGGATCTTGAGCACCCGCTCTCGGGTCTTGGCGCCTACTCCCGGCTTGTTGTTGAGAACTATAGAGACTGTTGAAACAGATACCCCTGCTTCTTTTGCAATTTCCTTGCTGGTTATTTTAGCCAATCTGTGCTCCTAGCCCGAGGCGAGCAGAGAATACCCATACACGTACCATGCTCGGCATCGGGCAGTTTTTTCAATGATCGTGACGTACTACGCCTGCCATCTCTTCACATACGCTTCGTATGCACCGATATAGTGTTGCAACTCATCCGTGTTCAAATCAAGGGCCGGGGCACGCATATGGCCAAACGGCAATCCGTTTGCATGCATGATTGCCTTGAAGATAGCCATATTCGCCCCACTGAGTGTCAATTCACACAGCTCGTTGGCTTGAATCTGGGCCTGTTGCGCCCCTTCCAGATCTCCGGCCAAAAAGGCATCATACACGGCTACAAACGGCTTTGGCCCGCAGTTGGAGACACCGGAGACCGTTCCCACGCACCCCATCGCCAGCGCCGGCAGGAAGAGCCGGTCCGGCCCGACCACCACATCGAAGTTTCCATCGTTGCACAGCAGGTAGTCTTTCACCCTGATGAAATCAGGATAGCTGTACTTGACTCCGACCACGTTCTTGGCCCGCTTGACAATCCTGTCCACAACGGCGGGGCGCACGTCGTTGGCCGCGCACTGGGGGATCCCATAGATGTATACGGGAAAATCATCCCGCACCGATGCGGCAACGGCAACGTAGAACTCCTCCATCTCCCGGTCGGTCACCGAGAAGAATTGCGGGGTGACCACCCCGACCCCGTCGGCGCCGATCTGTTGGGCATGCTGCGCCAGCTCGATGGTCTGGGCCGTCGTCATTGCACCGACATGGATGAACACCAGGACCCGGCCCTGTGCTTGGTCGAGCACGATCTCAGCCACGCGCTTGCGCTCCTCGGTGGTCATCTTCAACATCTCGCCCGTCGTCCCACACGGGTACAGGCAATGGACACCAGATTCAATCAAGTAGTCGGTGTAGCTCCTCAACGCAGCTTCGTCAATCGTATCCTCCGGCGTAAATGGCGTGACCATCGCGGTGATGACACCGTACATTTTCTTCATACGTTCCCCTTCCTATTCTTTGGCCAACCCTGCAGCGCAGGCCTCTATCAAAATAACGACAGCCATGCTGCCCGGATCGATCATGTCCTTGGTCTTCTCTCGGAATACGGCCGCCTTGCCATGCTGGCTCATCATGCCCTGTTCCTGCTCCAGACCCAAATGGGCTCCTTCGACCCCTCGCTCGAGCATCTTTAAGATATCGGTCCCTTCATACCCCTTCATTGCAGCCACCATCGGCACCAGGATATCGACTATGGTCTTCTCCCCCTCCTTTGCCTTTCCCCGCTCCAGGACTCCCTGGAGGAAACCGGCAAAGAAATCGTGGATATCAGCGGCAACCAGCGTCTCTTTCCCGCCAATCGCCTTTCCTCCCCGCATGAATCCACTGCCCATCAGTGTTCCCATGGTCGACGGGGCGGTCTTCACGATCTGCATCCCGCAACGCATCAGCAAGTCACCAGGGTTGCTCTGAGGATTGGCCACGGCATACTCGTAGGCAGCCTTGAACCCCTTCTCCATGGTGATGCCGAGATCCCCATCCCCAATTGCGCTATCAAGCTCAATGAGATACTCCCGCTTATCACTCATCGCCTGGGAAATTGAATGCAGCATCGC
>JALOBD010000045.1 GCA_023228445.1 Sphaerochaeta sp.
CTAATGCACAGCATTTGCTTGACATAAAAAATGCTTTCGCATATAGTGCTAAAGGTGCGCCTAAGGCAGGGCCGTGGTGTGCACACAGAGCCAAACCGATTATTGCATGGCAATGATAAGGTGGTTTCAGTTGGTAAGAAGTTTTTTTAACTTTCAGCCATGTCGTCAGGATGGGTCCTCCAGGCCTGCCGACCTCTGGAATCCTCTTTTATCGTTTCCTCTAATTAGTTTGTCTCAAATGGAATGGTAAAGGCTTTGGGCCTTTATGAGCACATATTAATTTTTTTGTGACTGCTTAGGGAATGTCACAAGGAGGAAATGATGGCAAAAGAGAAGTTTCAGAGGACGAAGCCACACGTAAACGTAGGAACCATCGGTCACGTTGACCATGGCAAGACTACCCTTACCGCAGCTATTACCATGCACTGTGCCAGGCTGTTCGGTGACAAGGCCCTTGCCTATGATTCGATTGACAACGCCCCTGAGGAAAAAGAGCGCGGTATCACGATCAACACCCGCCACGTCGAGTATCAGAGCGCGAACCGACACTATGCTCACGTCGACTGCCCGGGCCACGCCGACTACATCAAGAACATGATCACCGGTGCTGCCCAGATGGACGGTGCCATCATCGTCGTCGCTGCAACCGACGGTGCCATGGCCCAGACCAAGGAGCACATCCTGCTCGCCCGCCAGGTTGGCGTCCCCTCCCTGTTGGTCTTCATCAACAAGACCGACCAGGTTGACGACCCCGAGCTCATCGACCTCGTCGAGGAAGAGATGCGCGACCTGCTTCGTGCCAATGGCTTTGACGGCGACAACGTCCCCGTCATCCGCGGTTCTGCCTACGAGGCGATGACCGAGCCTGAGAACCCCGAGAAGACCAAGTGCCTGGACGAGCTGCTCGAGGCGATGGACACCTACATCCCGCTCCCCGAGCGTGCAGTCGACCAGCCCTTCCTGATGCCGATCGAGGACATCTTCTCCATCAGCGGACGTGGTACGGTCGTCACCGGTCGTATCGAGCGCGGTATCATCAAGGTCAACGACCCGGCATCGATCATTGGCGTGCGCCCGACCCGTGACACGGTCGTCACCGGCGTCGAGATGTTCAACAAGCTGCTTGACGAGGGTCAGGCGGGTGACAACATCGGAGCGCTGCTGCGCGGCGTCGACAAGAACGAGGTCGTCCGCGGCCAGGTCCTTGCCAAGCCGAAGTCGATCAGCCCCTACTCCAAGTTCAAGGGTACCGTCTACGTACTGAGCAAGGAAGAGGGTGGGCGTCACAACCCGTTCTTTGCAGGCTATCGCCCGCAGTTCTACTTCCGCACCACGGATATCACCGGGACGGTGAACCTCCCTGCCGACAAGCAGATGGTCCTCCCCGGCGACCACACCGAGATCGATGTTGAGCTGATCAACCCGATCGCCATGGACAAGGGTCTTCGCTTTGCTATCCGCGAGGGTGGCAGAACCGTAGCCAGCGGCCAGGTCATCGAGATCGTCGGCTAACCTGAATGGAATGTCTTGCCACTGCCAGAGGCGGTGGCAAGGCCTGTTTTTTGGAGGAAATATGGCTAAGGAAAGAATTCGAGTACGGTTGAGAGGATTTGATGTTGACTTGGTTGAGCAGAGCTCAAAGGCAATCGTGGAGACTGTCGTCAATGCCGGTGCTACGGTAAGTGGCCCAGTACCTCTCCCGACTCGTATCAATAAGTACACTGTCCTGAGATCGCCCTTTGTCAATAAGAAGTCTCGCGAACAGTTCGAGATGAGAACCCACAAGCGGTTGATTGACATTTTGGATCCTACATCAAAGGTTATGGATGCCCTCATGAAGCTTGAGCTCCCTGCAGGTGTTGATGTAGAGATTAAACAGTAAGTAGAGTTGAGGTAAGAGATGTTAGGGCTTATCGGCAAGAAAATAGGAATGACGCAGGTGTTTGACGCCCAAGGCAGGCTTACACCGGTGACGGTCATCAAGATTGAGGGCAATGTTGTTGTCGCCAATCGGACTGAGGAGAAGAACGGCTACCAGGCTGTCGTCCTCGGTTCTGTTGACAAGAAGAAGAGCACGACCACCAAGCCGTACGCTGGCCAGTTCAAGGATATCTGCGAGCCAAAGCAGTATTTGGCTGAGATCAGGGACTTTGACCATGATGCGAAGATCGGCGACGTGCTGGGTGTGGACATATTCAAGGACATCGGGTTTGTCGATGTCACCGGGACCTCGAAGGGCAAGGGCTTTCAGGGCGTCGTGAAGCGCTACGGCTTCGGCGGCGGACGGGCCTCCCACGGTTCCAAGTTCCACCGGGACATCGGCGGAACCGGCCAGAGTGCCACCCCCTCACGTGTGTTCAAGGGCCGCCGGATGGCCGGCCACATGGGTAATGAGAGGACGACCGTGCAGAACCTGAGAGTCGTCCATGTCGATGAAGAGCTGCAGGTCCTCATGGTCAAGGGGGCAATTCCCGGACCCGCCCAGAGTGTCGTCATCGTCAAGAAAGCGATCAAGAAGTAGGGGCGAGTGCAATGAAAACGAATGTCTTTTCCATCGACGGCAAAGAGAGCGCCAAGACGATCGAGTTGAATGACGAAGTCTTCAACCGCGAGGTCAGTGAAGGCACCATCTACTATGCCGTGAACAATGAGCTTGCCAACCGCCGGGTCGGCACTGCAAGCACCAAGACCCGCGGTGAGGTGAGGTTCAGCAACGCGAAGCCATATCGGCAGAAGGGGACCGGCAACGCACGAGCCGGCGACCGCAAGAGCCCGATTTGGGTTGGCGGTGGTACGATCTTCGGGCCCAAGCCACGCGATTACAGCTATGTGCTGCCCAAGAAGATGAAACGTCTGGCCATGAAGAGCCTGCTCTCCAAGGGAGTGCAGGAGGAGCGTCTTGTGGTGGTGGAGGACTTCTCCATCGAGAGCGGCAAGACGAAGGAACTGAACCAGATCCTGAAGAACTTTGTTGCTGACGAGAAGCGCACCGTGCTGATCCTCGGCGATGACGATGCAATGACCAGGCGTGCGGCACGGAACATCCCGTACCTGCGGGTGCTCTCCTACAACCGCCTCAGCGCGAAGGAGCTGTTGTACGGACGCAAGCTGCTGGTCCTTGAGAGTGCTGCCAAAGGTCTGAACGTGTTCTATGGCGACAAGCAAGGGGATCAGAAATGAGAGCAGACCAGATTATTATTGAGCCCGTCCTGAGTGAGAAGACCAACATTGCTCGCGAGGGTGAGATGAAGAAGTACACGTTCAAGGTCCGCATGGACAGCAACAAGTTCCAGATCGCCAGTGCGGTGAAGGAGCTCTTCGGTGTCGAGGTGGTTGCATGCAACGTGATGATCGTGAAGGGCAAGCCGAAGTACTCCCGCGGCAAGGGTGGTTCCATCCTTGGCAACACCGGGAACTGGAAGAAGGCTGTCGTGACTCTGGCCAAGGGTGACTCCATCCAGGCCATCGAAGGCGTATAAGGAGAGATTGGCATATGGCTTTGAAAACATACAAACCCAATACTCCCGGCCTGAGGCAGAGGACCACCCTGGATTTCAGTGAGCTGACAACCTCCAAGCCCGAGAAGTCCTTGACCGTCGGCCTCTCCAAGAAGGCCGGTCGTGATGGAAAGGGTCGCATCAGCATGCGCCGCCGTGGTGGCGGACATAAGCGCGCCTACCGGATCATTGACTTCCGTCGGGACAAGTATGGGATTCCCGCCACGGTCAAGACGATTGAGTACGACCCCAACCGCACGGTGAACATCGCCTTGCTCTTCTACGCCGACGGCGAGAAGCGCTACATGATGGCCCCCAAGGGGCTGACCATCGGAACGAAGGTCGAGAGTGGCCCCGATGCCCCGATCCAGGTCGGCAATGCGCTCCCGTTGAAGAACATCCCCCTCGGTGTGGCGGTGCACAACGTCGAGCTTACCCTCGGGCGCGGAGGACAGTTGGTCCGTGCCGCCGGCCTCAGTGCGACGTTGGTCGCCAAGGAGGGTTCCTACGTTACACTGCGCCTGCCCAGTGGCGAGATGCGCATGATCTTCGGTGAATGCTATGCAACCATCGGACAGCTCGGCAACGAGGACCACATGAACGTCAACCGAGGCAAGGCGGGGACGACCCGCCACCTGGGCAGACGACCCAAGGTCCGTGGTGTGGCAATGAACCCGGTCGACCACCCCCATGGTGGTGGTGAGGGCAAGACCTCCGGAGGACGGCACCCGGTCACCCCGTGGGGCAAGCCGACCAAGGGAGGGAAGACTCGTTCCAAGAAGAAGCCCTCGAACGCATTCATCGTGAAGAAGCGGAAGTAGGAGTAGAAAGTGGCTAGATCAATTAAGAAAGGTCCTTTTATCGAGAAGAAACTCTATAAGAGGGTACAGGACGCACTGAAGACAAATCAGAAGCAGATGATCAAGACGTATTCCAGAGCTTCTACGATCATCCCTGAGATGGTTGGGTTCACGATCTCCGTGTACAACGGCAAGACGTGGATTCCGGTATTCGTGACGGAGAACCTGGTTGGACACAAGCTCGGCGAGTTTGCCCCCACCCGGATGTTCCGCGGGCATGCGTCCGACAAGAAGGCTGGTAGATGATGGAAGAGAAGAGAGGTTACCGGGCAACCGCCAAGTATCTGATGGTCTCCCCCACCAAGGTTCGCCCCGTCGCCAACCTGGTGAGGAACAAGTCCTATGGGGATGCGGTGGCGATTCTTGAGGCGATGCCCCAGAAGGGTTCGCGCCTGATCTTGAAGGTCCTGCACTCGGCAGCGGCCAATGCGCTGGATCGGAACAAGCGGATCGACGAGGAGAATCTTGTCATCACCGACCTGCAGATCAACGAAGGTCCCAGACTCAAGCGGGTCTGGCCGAGATCCCATGGCAGGCGCGATATTCTGCTCAAGAGGATGTCACACATTACCGTCGTTGTTGACGAGAAAGCGAGCGTGAGGAAGTAAATGGGCCAGAAAGTCAATCCTATCGGACTCCGTCTTGGAGTCAACAAGACCTGGAAATCCAAGTGGTATGTGGACCCCCGTGAGTATGCAGAGACCCTGCACGAGGATCTGAGGCTGAGAAAGGCCCTCCTCGAGTGTCCCGAGGTCCAGGGAGCCGAGATCTCCGATGTGGAGATCATCCGCAAGCCCCAGCGTGTCACCATCGTGATCACCACCAGCCGCCCCGGCATCATCATCGGAAGCAAGGGCGCCAACGTGGAGAAGCTCGGGACTCGGCTGCAAAAGCTCTCCAACCAGAAGGTCCAGATCAAGATCAAGGAGATCAAGAAGCCCGAGGCCGATGCCCAGCTGATCGCGATGAACGTCGCACGCCAGCTTGCAGGCCGTGGTTCCTTCCGCAGGGCGATGAAGATGGCCGTCTCCAAGGCGATGCAGAGTGGAGCCCAAGGGGTGAAGATCCGCCTCTCCGGACGTATCGGCGGAGCCGAGATCGCGCGCTCGGAGTGGATGAAGGAGGGCCGTGTGCCCCTGCATACGCTGCGCAGCGACATCGACTATGGTTTCACCACCGCCCACACCACCTTCGGTGCCATCGGCGTCAAGGTGTGGGTGTTCAACGGGGAGATCTACGATCGCCAAGCCAAGGATGATGCCGGCGGCCTTGTCCGCAGGCCCGCCAGCCGCGATGGCATCGAGGCAAGGAGTTAACAGACCATGCTCAGTCCAAAGAGAATCAAGTTTAGGAAGCAGCAGCGCAACGTCTCCAAAGGGGCTGCCCACCGTGGCAACACCATCGCATTCGGTGAGTACGCCCTCCTTGCCCTGCAGCCGAAGTGGATCACCAACCGCCAGATCGAGGCGGCCCGTGTCGCGATGACCCGTCACATCAAGCGTGGAGGAAAGGTGTGGATCCGGATCTTCCCGGACAAGCCTTACTCGAAGAAGCCCGCCGAGACCCGCCAGGGTGGTGGCAAGGGCTCGCCCGAGGGGTGGGTCGCCGTCGTCAAAGAGGGTACGGTGATGTTCGAGATGGGTGGGGTGAGCGAGGAGCTCGCACGCGAGGCATTGACGCTCGCCGGCAGCAAGCTTCCGATCAAGACGAAGTTTGTCGCCCGAAGGGAAGTGGAGTAACGATATGAAGAACTCATACAAGGATTTGACCCTCGACGAGCTGATGGCGACAAAAGAGAAGCTGCACAAGGAGTACTTCGACCTGAGGATGGGACGGGTGCTCGGCCACGTGGAGAACCCGCTGGCGGTCAGGACCATCAGGCGCAACATCGCCCGGATCAATACCCGCATCCGCGAGTATGAGCTGGGCATCGGCAAGGCCGCAAAGTAAGGGAGAGCGAATCAGATGGAATCCAATAAGAAAGTGTTTGTCGGCCAGGTGGTCAGTGACAAGATGGATAAGACGATCGTCGTGGCCATCAACAGCAGACGGTTGCACCCGTTGTACAAGAAGTATGTGACCCACACCAAGAAGGTGAAGGCCCACGACGAGAGAAATGAGGCAGCGATCGGTGACACCGTCAGGGTGGTCGAGTGCCGCCACATCAGCAAGGACAAGTGCTGGCGTCTCACCCAGATTCTTGAGCGTGCTCGCTGATTGAGGAGAGAGACGATATGGTACAGATGCAGACATACTTGAACGTTGCGGACAACAGTGGAGCCAAGCGGGTGCAGTGCATCAAGGTGCTTGGCGGGACCCACCGCTACATTGCAGGCATCGGCGACGTCATCGTTGTTGCTGTGAAGAACGCGCTTCCCCATGGCACCATCAAGAAGGGTGATGTCATGCGGGCGGTCATCGTTCGCACGAAGAAGGAATACCGCAGACCTGACGGTACCTATATCAGGTTCGATGATAACGCATGCGTCATCATCGATGCCAACAATAACCCACGCGGAAAGCGTATCTTCGGACCAGTGGCTCGTGAGCTTCGGGACAAGTATATGAAGATCGTCTCTCTCGCACCGGAAGTGTTGTAGGAGTTACGCAGATGAAGCTGAAGAAGAACGACACTGTCGTGATCATTGCCGGCAAAGACAAAGGCAAGAGCGGCAAGATTGTGAAGATCGACCACAAGCGTGAGCGGGTCATCGTGCAAGGTGCCAACATGGTCAAGAAGGCCATGCGGAAGAAGACCTCCCAGGACAAGGGTGGGATCATGGAAATCGAGGCGCCGATCCACGTGAGCAACCTCATGTACCTCACCAACAAGGGCGAGGCGACCAGAATCGGCTACAGGTTCGATGAGAACGGCAACAAAGTCCGCTTTGCCAAGAAGACCGGGGAAGAGATCTAATGGAAAAGTTTGTACCAAACCTTAAGAAAAAATACCTGGAAGAAGTGGCGCCTGCCCTTCAGAAGGATCTCGGATTCAAGAGCTCCATGCAGATCCCCGTCCTTGAGAAGATCGTGGTCAGCGTTGGTGTTGGCGAAGCCATCACCAATAAGAAGCTGCTCGATTCGGCGGTCAAGGAGCTTGAGCTCATCACCGGCCAGCATGTGGTGAAGACCAAGGCCCGCAAGTCCATCGCGAACTTCAAGGTACGCGAAGGGTATGAGATTGGGGCAATGGTCACCTTGCGGGGGGACAACATGTGGTTCTTCCTCGAGCGTCTGATCAGCATTGCCCTTCCCCGGGTCAAGGACTTCCGGGGGGTGAAGCCCAACGCATTCGACGGAAGAGGAAACTACTCGCTTGGTATCACCGAGCAGATCATCTTCCCCGAGATCGACTTTGACAAGATCGAGCGGGTCAGCGGCCTCAACGTGGCCATCGTGACGACCGCTCAAACCGATGAAGAAGGCTACGCCCTGCTGGAGAAGCTCGGCATGCCCTTCGCCAAATAAGGGTGGTTGTATGGCAAAGAAATCAATGATCGTCAAGGCCAATAGGGAGCCCAAGTTCAGCTCTCGGCGGGTCAACCGCTGCCGAGTGTGTGGTAGGCCGAGAGGCTATATGCGCAAGTTCGAGATGTGCAGAATCTGCTTCCGCAAGTTGGCAAGTGAAGGCCAGATTCCTGGCGTTACCAAATCGAGTTGGTAGGAGAGAACCATGGCTGTAAGTGATCCAGTTGCTGATATGCTGACTAAAATCAGGAATGCCAGTAGGGCCAAGCATGAGAAAGTAGATGTGTCCACCTCGAAGATGAAGCTTCAGATTGTGAAGATTCTCAAGAACGAGGGGTTCATCAAGAACTTCAAGAAGGTGACCAAGGATGGGATTTCGTACATCCGCGTCTTTTTGAAGTACGATGAGGAAATGATGCCGGTGCTGCACGACCTGCAGCGCATCTCCACCCCCGGGCGGAGGGTCTATACCGGATATCGGGATATGCCCCGCATTTATAACGGGCATGGTGTCGTGGTGGTCAGCACCTCCGCCGGTGTCATCACCGGCAAGAAGGCTGCAGAGAACAAGGTCGGTGGCGAACTGATCTGCTCGATTTGGTAAGGTGGTATAGAATGTCCAGAATTGGAAAGATGCCGATCACAGTACCCGCAGGAGTGAAGGTCGCCGTCAAGGATGGGTTCATCCACGTTGAGGGGCCGAAGGGCGCGCTCAACTGCAAGACGCGTGATGAGGTCACCCTCAAGATCGGCAAGGAAGAGATCAACGTCGTGGCAATCGATGATTCGAAGGCTGCCAACAGCTACCAGGGCCTCTATCGCCAGTTGGTCAACAACATGGTGGTCGGAGTTTCGACGGGCTATTCGAAGAGCTTGATCATCAATGGTGTTGGCTTCCGTGCAGACCTGAAGGGGGATGTACTGAGTCTCAACCTTGGCTTCGCCCAGCCGATCGAGGTGATGGTGCCCCAGGGGATCACCGTGACGGTCGAGACCCCCAACAAGATTACGCTCAGCGGAATCGACAAGCAGCAGGTCGGCCAGACCGCCGCAGATATCCGGTCGCTGCGCAAGCCCGAGCCGTACAAGGGCAAGGGGATCCGCTACGAGGACGAGGTCATCCGCCGCAAGGCAGGCAAGACCGCCTCAGGCAAGAAATAAGGGGTAGGGAAGAGATGAGTAGAGTTATTGCCAAGAATAAGCGACTTGCCCGGCGCAAGTTCCATATCCGCAAGAGTATCTTCGGCACGGCAGCGAAGCCGAGGATGAGCGTCTATCGCAGCAATGCCCACATGTACGTGCAGGTCATCGACGACAATGCAGGTCATACGCTGGTCAGTGCCAATACGATGGAGGCTGAGCTGAAGGGCTTGAAGAACACGGTTGCCGATGCTGCGAAGCTGGGCGAAGCCGTAGGCAAGAGAATGCTTGAGAAGAATATTGATACCTGTGTCTTTGACCGCAATGGCCGCTTGTTCCACGGGGTTGTCAAGAGCATCGCAGACGGGGCCCGCAAGGCCGGTGTCAAGTTCTAGGGGGAGAGTGTGGATAAACCGAGAGAGAGAGATAGGAACCGCGACCGCGATCGGGACAAGAGTGATGGATACGTCGAGAAGTTGATCAAGCTCAACCGCGTGGCCAAGGTCGTCAAGGGTGGACGAAGGTTCTCCTTCAGCGCCCTGGTCGTCGTCGGCGACCAGAACGGCAAGGTCGGCTACGGCTTCGGCAAGGCCAATGATGTGGCCGAGGCGATCCGCAAGGCCACCGAGCGCGCCAAGGCGAACATGATCACCGTGGCGGTCAAGAAGAGCACCATTCCCCATGAGATCATCGGTAAATACAAGAGCGCAAGCGTGCTGCTCAAGCCGGCGGTCCCCGGTACCGGTGTCATCGCCGGTGGTGCGGTGCGCGCCATCTGTGACGCCTGCGGTATCACCGACATCCTGACGAAGAACCTCGGCTCGAAGAATGCCATCAACATTGTGAAGGCAGCTTTCGACGGCTTTGAGAACCTCTTCGACTCCAAGGTTGTTGCGAAGAACCGGGGCAAGTCCCTGAAAGAGATGTGGGGGTAAGGTGATGGCTGAAGTGAAGAAGATCAAGATTACCCTGGTGCGCAGCGTCGCCCGGACCCTTCCGGCGCAGCGGCGGACCGTAAAGGCACTCGGACTGGGGAGGATTTCCAGCTCCGTGGTACACGAGGCAAGCGCCCCGATCCTCGGTATGGTCAGGGTTGTCTCACACCTTGTGAAAGTCGAGGAGTTGTAAGATGGGCATGATCAAGGCACCCAAGGGTGCAAATAGAAAGAAGACAATCGTTGGCCGGGGGGTCGCCAGCAAAGGGCGGACCTGCGGCAGGGGCCACAACGGCCAGAACTCCCGCTCCGGTGGTGGGGTGCGCCCCGGCTTCGAGGGTGGGCAGATGCCCCTCTACCGCCGTCTTGCACGTCGTGGTTTCAACAACGGCCCCTTCAAGGTGGAGTATGCCGTTGTCTCGCTTGATGAGATTTCCCTGACCTTTGAGGATGGCGATGTCGTCACCCTTGATGCTCTCAAGGAGACCGGACTGGTCAAGGGCGCACGCACCCAGGCAAAGATCCTGAACAACGGCGAGCTGACCAAGAAGGTGGTCATCGATGGAGTGAAGGTTTCCGCAAGCGCAATCGAGAAGATTAAGGCTGCGGGTGGCGAAATCAAATAAGAAAGAAGGGCGTCATGGCAAACTCCTTAGTTGAGATGTATCGAATCAAGAGTCTTCGAAAGAAGATTTTCATCACCCTTGGCCTGTTGATCATCACCAGGGTCGGGGCGGTGATTCCCATTCCCGGCATCGACCCTGTGGTACTGAAGCGGTTCTTCCTCTCGCAGAGTGCAACTACGAATATCGGGTTGACCGAGTATTTGAACTTCTTCTCCGGTGGAGCGTTCTCCAACTTCTCCCTCTTTATGCTCGGCGTCATGCCCTACATCAGCACGCAGATCATCCTGCAGCTCTTGATGTTGGTCCTCCCGAGCCTGAAGAAGCTGGCGCAGGACCCCTCCGGGCAGAAGAAGATCCAGCAGTACACCCGCTTGGGGACGATTGTGGTCTGTCTGGTCCAATCGTATGTGGTTACCATCTACGCCAACTCGATTCCCGGCGTGCTTACGATGGGGTTGCTCGCGTTCACGTTGGTCGCCATGATGACGGTGACCACCGGCTCGATGCTGCTGGTGTGGATCGGCAACAAGATCACCGAGTGGGGTGTCGGAAACGGCATCAGCCTGTTGATCTTTGCCGGTATCGTGGCACGATTCCCCTCGGCGATGAGCGTACTCTTCCAGTCCATCAGTACTGGAGTGCTCAACCCGATCGTCGTGCTCGTCGTATTTGTGATGTTCCTGGTCGTCGTAGCCCTGGTGGTGTACGAGGAGCAGGGGGTGCGCAAGATTCCCGTGAACTACGCCAAACGCGTGGTCGGCCGCAAGATGTATGGGGCGCAGTCCACCTACATCCCCATCAAGGTCAACCCCTCCGGCGTCATTCCTGTGATCTTCTCCAGCGCCCTGCTCTCCTTCCCGCTGCAGATTGCCACGACACTGGGGCCGGAGGTGCGATGGCTTGCCGCCTTCGCCAACTGGTTGAATCCGCAGGGTGCCCCCTATCTGATTATCTACGCCCTGCTGATCATAGCTTTCTCGTTCTTCTATACGCAGGTGTCGATGAACCCGGTGGAGATGGCAAAGCAGATCCGTGAGAACGGAGGCTCCGTGCCCGGAGTACGCACTGAGAAGCTGGAGGAGTACCTTTCACGGGTGCTCAACCGCATCGTGCTGCCCGGCTCCCTCTTCCTCGCCTTCATCGCCCTGATCCCGACGCTGGTGCAGCGGTTCTTCCACTTCCCGGCAGCGGTGGCGATGCTCTTTGGCGGCACGTCGCTCTTGATCCTGGTCGGTGTCGATCTCGATACGATGCGCCAGATCGAGGGGATCATGAAGATGCACCACTACGATGGGTTCAGCGTGGGCAAGAAGAAGTCGAAGCATATATAAGAATGGAGACTGGACATGAAAGTGAGAGCAAGTGTCAAACCGATTTGTGACAAATGCAAGGTAGTCAGGCGCAATGGGGTGGTACGCATCATCTGCGAGAACCCCAAGCATAAGCAGAGACAGAGATGACCGGGTTCGGCGAAAGCCCTCGACTCGATAAGGGAAATTCAGGAGGCCATTGATGGCGAGAATTGCAGGTGTAGATTTGCCGAACAAGGCAACGAAGATTGCCTTGACCTATATCTACGGAATCGGAAGGTTTTCGGCGGTTGAGATTTGTGAGAAGACGAAGATCGATCCCGATGCCAATATCAATACCCTCTCCAACGAGGATCTGGCGCTCTTGCGTCACACCATCGAGGAGGAGTACAAGGTTGAGGGACGCCTCCGCACTGAGGTTGCCCTGAACATCAAGCGCCTTATGGACATCGGTTGCTACCGCGGCCTTCGTCATCGTAGGGGTCTTCCCGTCAGGGGTCAGCGGACCAAGACCAATGCCCGCACCCGTAAGGGCAGGAAGAAGACCGTTGCCGGTAAGAAGAAATAAGGAGCATTGACCGTATGGCTAAGGCAAAAGCAAAGACAAAGAGAAGAGTCAAGAAGACTGTCTATGAGGGCAACGTCTATATCCAGGCGACCTTCAACAATACCATTGTCACCGTGACCGACCTCAACGGCAACGCGGTGTCGTGGGCAAGTGCCGGCGGACTCGGCTTCCGCGGGGCAAAGAAGTCCACCCCTTACGCAGCACAGACCACAGCCGAGAAGGCTGCCAAGGCTGCCATGGACAGCGGGCTTCAGGAAGTGAACGTATTTGTGAAGGGGCCGGGCGTCGGGCGTGAGAGCGCCATCCGCACCCTTGGTGTCCTCGGGCTGAAGGTCCGCTCTATTCGCGACATCACCCCGATTCCGCACAACGGATGCAGACCTCGCAAGAGTAGACGAGTCTGAACAGGAGAGAGTAGGCAATGGCAAGATATACTGGACCTAAGTGCAGATATTGCAGGGCGGAGCGAACCAAGCTGTTCCTCAAGGGCGATCGGTGCCTTTCGAGCAAGTGCCCGATGAACGACATCAAGTCCACCGGAACCCCCGGCAAGGATCCTCGGGCTCGGACGAGGAAGCCGACCGACTACGGTCTGCAGCTGCGTGAGAAGCAGAAGCTGAAGAGGACCTACTGCATGCTGGAGAAGCAGTTCAAGCTCTTCTTCAACGAAGCAGCCAGGATTCCCGGCAAGACCGGTGAGAACCTGATCATGCTGCTTGAGCAGCGGCTCGACAACGTTGTCTTCCGCCTGCACTTCGCTTCCAGCCGCAACCAGGCCGCCCAATTTGTCAACCACGGCCACATCTTCGTCAACGGCAAGCGCGTGGACATCCCGTCCTACCGCCTCAAGCCCGGCGACGTGGTCTCCGTTGGCCCGCGCGGTCAAAAGATGCTGATCATCAAGGAAAACCTCAAGGAGTTCACCAAGAGTGGAGTCAGTCCCTGGCTTACCCTCGACGTGGATGCCATGAAGGGGACCTTTGTAGCAGTTCCGAGGAGAAGTGAGGTCACCGAGCTCGAGAAGATTAACGAGCAGCTGATCGTCGAGTTGTATTCCAGATAAGGAGTAACCATGGCACGCAAAAACCTTTTGAAGGGTTTCAAGATACCCAAGGGGATAACCTTTGAACACAGCACTGTTGAACCGAACTATGGGAAATTCATCGCCTATCCGTTTGAGAGAGGGTTTGGAACCACCATCGGCAACACGCTGAGGCGGGTGATGCTCTCTTCAATCCAGGGGTACGCGGTTACGGCAGTGAAGTTCACCTCCTTCAACGAGGATGGGGTACCACACATGATCAGCAGCGAGTACGAGCAGCTTCCCGGAGTCCGTGAGGACATCAGTGACATCATCGCAGCACTGAAGAAGCTGCAGATCCAGATGCCTGAGGATACCGAGGGCACCAATCTGCTCATCGAGTGCAAGGGCCCGGGTGTCCTCACCGGCGCGAGCTTTGAACGCGACCAGGTGGAGATCATCAACAAAGACATGGTCATCTTCACGATGATGGATGACGCCAATATCGAGATGGAGGTACAGATCGACCTTGGGCGTGGCTATGTGCCGAGCGAGATCAATGAGAAGTACATCGAGGAGATCGGTACGATTCCCCTCGACGCCAACTTCAGCCCGATCGATCGGGTGCGTTATGCCATCGAACCGACTCGGGTAGGGTATCGCAGCGACTACGATAAGCTGACCCTCGAGGTGCACACCAACGGGACGATCGCCCCGCAGAATGCGCTTGCTGAAGCGGCAAAGATCGCCAAGGAGTACTTTCAGATCTTCATCAACTTCGATGAGACGCTGATCAACAACACCGATGAGGTCGACGAGGAGGAGGAGCGGGTCCGCAAGATTCTCAACACCTCCGTCGAGGAGCTTGAGCTGACCGTACGGTCGAGCAACTGTCTCAAGAACGCCAACATCCGCACCATCGGGGACCTGACGAAGAAGACCGAGGAGGAGATCGCCAAGACGAGGAACTTCGGCAAGAAGAGCCTTCAGGAGATCAAGGAGAAGCTCAAGGAGTGGAACCTCAGCCTCGGAATGACCGACTACAGCGTCCTCAAGACCGCGATTGCAGTATCTGAGAACAAGGAAGAAGAGAATGAAGCATAAGATTGGGTTCAATGCGCTGAGCCGGACCAGTTCCCACCGCAGGGCGATGAAGCGC
>JALOBD010000264.1 GCA_023228445.1 Sphaerochaeta sp.
TTCTTGGAGGTCCCATGGATTCGTCTGCCCCGTCGATATACTTTGTTCCCCGCTTTCATGTGAACTTCTATCACTCCTACCGAAGCGACACCCCGGATGAGCAGGGGTTTGGCAAGGATATCAGGATCATCCGGGGCATCCTCGATGACCTTGACCGCCTCTCATCCTCGGGCATCGTGGTCTCCTGTGCCTGGGACTTCGACAACGCCTTCTCGCTTGCCCAGATGATTCCGACCCACGCCCCCGATATCCTCGAGCGCATCAGGCAGCGTGTTGAGGAGGGCATTGATGAGATCCATCTCATGTCCTGGAACAACGGCCTCTTGAGTGCCCACACCAAGGAGGAGTTCAGCCTTGCCATCGCTTGGGCGCTCCAGAATCGCGATACAAGTGGTATCCTCGACCTCTTCGGCTCCTGTGCGCCGATCGTCCGCCCCCAGGAGTGCATGATCGTCCCCTCCCAGATGGAGGGCTACGCCACCCTCGGTATCGACACCCTCTCACTCTACTACAGCGCCATCCCCTTCAACGGCTTCGGCGCCTTCATCCCCCCACTTCCCCTTGCACAGCGCTACAACCCCCTGATTGTGAAGAACAACGATACACAGACCTCGATGCGCCTCCTGCCTGCCATCAACCAAGGCGACCTCGTCGAGTTTGGCTTCAGCCTGAGGCGGATGGTCAAGCACATGAGGAGAGAACAACAGGGGCTTCGAGATCCGGTCGACCTCATCCTCCTCCTTGATATGGACGCTGACGATACCTTCTGGGCCGGTATGGCACCGAAAGGCCTGAAGGGGTTGGTCCCCTCCTTTGCCGGCTTTGAGCGCTTGGTGGGCAGCATCGCCGACCTTCCATACATCCGCTTCACCCGGGCCAGTGACTACCTTGCAAGCCACGAGGCGCAGCAGACGGTGACCATCGGCCAGGACCTCGCCGATGGTGCGTTCGACGGCTTTGCCTCCTGGGCGGAGAAGTGGGACAACCACGACCTCTGGGCGAAGGTAGGGGAGGCTCGCTCGCTTTGGCAGCAGGCGAAGGAGCGGGTCATTACATCTCATCACCTCCCCGCTGCTTCATCAGAGGACTTCTATACGTGGAGTGGGGTACTCCCAGCTGAGTTGCAGGAGATGGCACAAAAAGCCATCGCCACTCGGTTGAGGACGCTGAGCACCACCCACTTCGGTCTCTCAGCCCCGGTGATGAACACCCACCGCCTGGAGGTCGCCCACCAGAGTGCCGATGAGGCCATCGAAGAGACACAACGCTTCCTGTCGGCGGTGAAGGCCATTACTGCGCCCGTCGTACTCCCTGCTCCTCAAGTCCCGCACTATCAAGGGGTATCTTCCACTGCCACCCACAACACCAATGGGAGGGTGATTATCGAGAGTGATGGCTCTGTCTTTACCATTGAGAGTCCGTGGGTGACCTACGCCAAGAGGAGGCAAGTGAGCCAGGATGTCGTGGTGAAAGAGAGAACGAGTAGCGGAACCATCGTCCTTCCCGGTGGGTGCGCTGCGGTGGTGTGGCAGCGCACTGTGACCGTGGATACGGAGACGGGGACACTGATCGTCAGCGTCGATGTGCAGTACCCCGACACAGAACACAGCGCCTACTCCAAGGCCAAAGCCCTCCATCTGGGGCGAAGCTGGGATGGACGGTGGAGTGAGGTCGCCCCCTGTGAGATCACCCTCTTTGATGACCTTCCCCTCTCCCAGACGGTGACGGTCTACAAGCAGGACTTCTCTGGACAGACGAGCTCCTACGACCTCGACTACTGGGGCAAGAACAAAACCTTGGCCTCCATCAACAACCATGTCACGCCCTCTTGGCTCGCCCTCAGCGATGGTTCACGCGGCCTCTTGATAGCCCAAGACTGTACAAAGATGCATGGATTTGCCGCCATACCGCTGCGACAGACCATCAAAAGGGGGAGGCAACGCATCAGTGCCAACCCCTTGGGCACCTACTGGGGGCCACAGTACCACTACCCGCTGGCAAGAAACGGGTGGGGCCGGCTGGCTGCGATGCTCACGGCAGAGCACCTCTTTGCAAGCGCTCCGTCGTGGGCGGGCAAGCGCGCGGCGTTTTCGCTGCTCCTCGCCCCGTATCAAGGAAGCCACCCTTCCAAAGGGTTGTGTTCGCTGGCCGAGTATTGGTCACAGGAAGGGAGATTGCCATGAAGAGGCTCAGGTGTAACGAGGGAATGAACGACAACGGCCAGTGGCCGACGGGAGGGATCCGATGGAACGCAAGGTTGGGATGAAGACGCTGGTGGCCTACGGGCTGGGGGATATGTACGGCGGTGGTGCCTTCATGATCGTGGGGATGCTCTTCCTCTTCTACCTCACCGAGGTGGTGGGCCTCTCCCCGGCGTTGGCCGGCCTTGTCTTTGGTATCGGCAAGGTGTGGGATGCGGTGAGCGACCCCCTGATGGGCTACCTCAGCGATCGCACCCGGAGCCGCTATGGGCGTCGACGGGTGTACTTCCTTGCCGGCATC
>JALOBD010000265.1 GCA_023228445.1 Sphaerochaeta sp.
CAGCCAAAAAGAGAGGAGGGGTGGAGCCTGGATGGACCGCCCCTCTTTGAGGATGCAGTGATGATCTCTTACACCAGGCCCAACGAGGTGAGAAAGTCGGCGGCGACCTGCTCGGCCGACTCACCCTTGACGTCAACACGGTAGTTGAGGGCGGTCATCGTCTCATCGTCGATGGTCCCGGCCAAGAGGTTCAACGCGCCTCTGACCTCGGGGTGGGCGTCGAGCACCGCCTTGCGGATAACCGGTGCGGCGTGATAGGGCGGGAAGAAGGACTTGTCGTCCTTGAGGATCTTCAGGTCGTACTGCATGATGGGACCGTCGGTGGAGAAGGCGTCGGTGACATCCATGTCCCCCCGTCCGATAGCCTGGTACTTGAGGGAGGTGTTGAGCTTCATCGGCTCGCCCTTGAAGGAGAGGCCGTAGTGCTCGACCAACCCATCAAAGCCATCCTGGCGGTCGAAGAACTCGTGCTCGGCGCCGAAGACCAGCTCCCCTGCCACCGGGATGAGGTCGCTGTACGTCTCAAGGCCGTAGCGCTCTTGCACCTCGGCGGTGACCGCCAGCGTGTAGGTGTTGTTGAAGCCGAAGGGCTCGAGCCAGATGATGTCCCAGCGCTCGGCCATCTCCTCGCTGACGACGCGGTAGGACTCAGCCGGATCGTTGATGACGTCCATCTTCAACTCAGCAGTCAGTGCGGTGCCGGTGTACTCGGGGTAGAGATCGATCTGCTTGTTCTGGATGGCATTGAAGTTGACGAAGGTGCCGCCGAGGTTGAGTTTGCGATTGACCTTCAAATCGGTCTTCGCCTCGATGAGCTGGGCCATGAGTTCTCCCAGCAGGATGTTCTCACTGTAGTCCTTCGACCCGACGGTGATCGTCTTGGAGCCGGAACAGCCGGCCAGGACGGCCACCAGAACGGCAGCGATGATGATGGTGATTACTCTTTGTCTCTTATTGGACATATACAATTGCTCCTTGTTCATGATGTGTGCTTTGAGAGGCGCTGCTCGGCTTTGGTCATCGCCCAGTCGAAGAGGAGGGCGATGACGACCACCGGGAGAGCACCGATGAAGATGCGGGCCATGCTGCGTTGCTGGATCCCGCGATAGATGATGTAGCCCAGGCCTCCACTTCCGATCAGGACGCCCATGACGGCGATCGAGAGCGAGTTGACCAGCGCCACCTTGATACCCCCGAAGATCATCGGGATGGAGAGGGGGATCTCCACCTGAACGAGACGTTGGATGCGGCTCATCCCCATGCCGCGCGCCGCATCGATGATGGCGGGCTCCAGTTCGGTCAGTGCCGTATGGGTGTTTCGAATGATCGGCAGAAGTGCGTAGAGCACCAAGGCGATGCCCACGGTCACATCCCCGAGGCCGAAGACGATCATCAGCAAGGCCAGGAGGGCCAGGCTGGGGATGGTCTGTATCACCTCACAGGCACCGATGATGAGGGCCGAGAGGCGCTGTTTCCAGTAGGAGAGGACACCCAGGCAAACGCCGATCAGCGTGGCAGCGGCCATGGAGAGGGCGACGATCACGAGGTGTTCGCCCATGGCGTAAAAAAGTTCAGTCATGACGTCCTCCTCAGACCCCGGGGGGTCAAGAGGCGTTGGAGCATCCCGATGGCAGCGCTGAAGAGGAGGGCCAGGAGAGCTGAGGGGATGGCGCCCAACAGGATGTAGTCGGTGTTGTAGGTTGCCAGGCCGGTCCAGATCCAGTCACCGAGCCCACCGGCTCCGATCATGCCGGCCAAGGTTGCCCAGCTGACGATATAGACAGCCGAAATCCGGATGCCGCCGATGATGGCCGGCAAGGCGAGGGGCAACTCGACGTTGAAGAGGACCTGGCTCTTGGTCATGCCGATGCCCACAGCGGCATCGGTGTAGGCCTCCAGCACCTCGGTGATGCCCGTATAGGTGTTGTGCAGGATGGGGAGGACGCTGTAGATGGTGAGGGTCGCCAACGCCGGCGCCTTGCCGATGCCCAAGACCACCAGGGCGAAGCCGAGCATCACCAGGCCAGGGATGGTCTGTACTGCCTGGGCGATTGCCAGGACGATGGCAGCGGCCCGTCTCGTTCTGGTCAGAAGGACTGCCAGCGGGATGGCGATGATGGTGCCCAGGACCACCGATACGACGACCAACATGATATGGGTGGTGAGGCTGGAGAGAAGCGCCAGAGAGTGGTCAGCGTAGAGGGTGATCAACTTCATGATTCGATCTCCCCCCACAACGCCTCGCCCATCGCTTTGGCGGTGCTGGTGCGCGTGATGATGCCGGCCACACTCCGATCGTCGTTGAGGACGATGACGTAGTTCTCACTTGAGGCGAGCAGCTTGTCCAGCGCTTCCTTTGCATCGTCACTGCGCTTCACCGTCAAGGTGTCGGTATTGATATATTCGCTGATCACCCGCCCAGCCTTGCCCCGTTGCTTGATGGCCTCGATGGAGACGGTGCCCAGGTAGTGGTCGTCATCATCGATGACCACCAGGCCGTT
>JALOBD010000047.1 GCA_023228445.1 Sphaerochaeta sp.
CATGACTTGGGAGTCGAGGTTCTCAACATCGTACCGCACCGCCAGGCCAGCCCACTCCAGCACAACGGAGACCGTCAGCCGAAAGTCAAAGGGGTAGACTGCCCTGGTTTGATCGTTGGCCTGGAGGGTGAGGACGGCGTGGGTGCTGTCACAGCTGACCACGGTAAACTCACTCTTGCGGGCAAAGCCGTGGGACCCGAGCTGGTAGGAGATCCCCTCATGGATGAACGAGCCTGACGCCAGGCCACCGATGATGGGAAAGAGGACCGGGGCGGTGCCCGCCCACCATTGGGGATCTCCGTTGAAGAGGTAGGAGACCGAATCAATCGTATCGGCAAAGCGCTTCAACTCCGCTCCCATCGTATCGATCGCGACTGCGTATCGCGCTGAGGCAAGGGAGATGATCATCGTCCGGCCTCCTTGCGAAAGCGTGGGATCATGGCGCCATAGTCGTCGCTGGAGAACAAAGCCGACCCAAGGGTGAAGACATCGACGCCGGCATCGGCAAGGGGAGCAATGGTGGTGAGGTTGACACCCCCATCCGCCTGGATGAGGATATCAGATCCGTGGTCTCTCACCATGGCGGCGACCATGCGGATCCGATCGTATGAGTGGGGGAGCAGCCGCTGGCCGCCAAAGCCCGGACTGACGGTCAACACGAGGATATGGCTGACGTAGTCGAGGACCCACTTCAGCTGTTCCGGTCCAATCGCCGGGCTGAGCACGACCCCAGCCTTGATATTGTGTGCCCTGATCATCTCCAGCACCCGGATGAGGTGTCGGGTCGTCTCAACGTGCACGCTGATCGAGTCCGCCCCGGCTCGGGCGAATGGTTTTATGAACCGCGCGGGGTCCTCAATCATCAGATGGACATCCAGAGCGAGCTTCGTGATGGGCCGAATCGCCTCCACGACAAGCGGTCCCATCGTCAGATTCTCGACGAAGTGGCCATCGGTGATATCAAAGTGGATCCAATCGGCCCCCGCCGACTCGACCGCCCGCACCTCCTCTCCCAAGTTGGTGAAATCGGCGGCCAACAGGGAAGCGGCGATCAAGGCCCGAGATCTTCCTGACACGTCCACACCTCGATCAGTAATTTGAGGTACCTCGCTTTCCCGTCACAATGGCAACGCTGGAGACCGCCCCGATCCGGGTTGCTCCGGCTCCGATCATCGCCATCGCCTTGTCGTAATCGCGTACGCCACCGCTTGCCTTCACCTCCATGCCCTCTCCGACAACGCTCTTCATCAGCGCGATGTCCTCCACCGTGGCACCACCACCGCCAAAGCCGGTGCTCGTCTTGACGAAGTTTGCACCGCTGCGTTTGGCAATCTGACAAGCCAGCACCTTCTCCTCCTGGGTCAGCATCGAGGTCTCGATGATCACCTTCAAGATCGTCGTACTGCGGGTCGCCCGCCGCACCGCGCGGATATCCTCCTCGACATAGTCATACTCGCCTGCCTTGAGCTTGCCGACGGCCAACACCATGTCGATTTCACTTGCACCGTGCTCAATCGCCCCACGCGTCTCGAATGCCTTGGACCGACTGTCCATCGCCCCGAGGGGGAATCCGACCACCGCACAGACCTTGACCCCACTCCCCTGTAGTTTCTTTGCCACGTACGACACCCAGGAGGAGTTCACACAGACCGACTTGAAGTTATATTGGATCGCTTCACTGCACAGTTGGTCATACGCTGATGTGGGGGCATCAGGTTTGAGCATCGTATGGTCGATGTACTGTGCCAACTGCCTGGGCTCCATCGGTGGGTGAAGGCTTGAAGCCAGCGCCTGCCCCACCTGGGCAGCACCATCACCCTGCAGTCGTTTCATCACCTCGCCCGCTATCCGTTCGATGAGCATCTTTTCATCCATTCAACTACTCTCCCCTCGCTCTATAGCCATTATTTTGTTAACCCGCACCAAGTGCCTTCCACCGGCAAACGCCGTCTCCAGCCAAAGGCTGACCATCTCGCTCAGCTCGACGGCGGCGTGGAGCGGCCCGCCCAGGACCAGCACATTGGCGTTGTTGTGCTCCCGGCTGTTGATCACGGTGCGCACGTCATAACAAAGCGCCGCCCTGATCCCCCGCACCTTATTGCATGCCATCGATGACCCGATGCCAGCCCCATCAAGGACAATGCCGCGATCGCAGGCTTCGGTCACCACCGTATGGCACACAGCCCGTGCAATGTCGGGATAATCCACCCGCTGGCCACCACTGCATCCTATATCGACGACCGTATAGCCCTGCCCCTTGAGGTATTGCTTGAGAAACTCCTTTTGGGACCAGGCGCTGTGATCGCTTCCGATGGCCACCCGTCTCACTGACATACCCTTCACTCCCCCCTATCCACGCTATCGACGATTGCGCCGATGACGGTCCTGACGGTGACGCAATCGTCGCAGTCAAGGATCAGCCGTGCCGATCCTCCCTCATCAAAGATGACGACCGTGTCGCCAACCCCCGCCTGCACTCCGTCAAGGGCAAGCATGCTTCTCCCCTTTGGATCTCCGGATGCGTCGATTGGCTGGACAACCATGATCCGTCGTCCCCGATAGTGGGGATTCTTGATGGTACAGGTCACCGTGCCACACACTTTTGCCAAGACCATCGCTCACCCCTCCACGTCCAGGCCATCGACAATCCCGATGACCGCAGCGTCACAGGGGTTGAACCAATTGGGCAACGTCTGTGCCGCTTCCTTGCTCCCCTCCCACATCACCAGATCCCCCTCCCCAGCCTGCACGGTATCGACTGCCACCAGCTCAGCGCCAACGCGCTGGCCATGCTCGTCCACCGGCTGCAGCAGCAGGAAACGCTGAGCCCAGAGGCTCTCCAGCTTATGGCTGCTCACCACTGTCCCGACGACCCGTGCCAATTTCATCCCATCCCCCCTAGACAATCCTGAGGTAGTCGACGAGCGTGCACCGCCGCTCCCGGGTGAAGGTGCGCGCCCTCGTCAACCCCTCTCCGGTGGGGCTTGCGATGGTCATGCTGGTAAACCCTGCACCCCCTTGGCCAAGCCCAGCATAACAGGGACCATTCTTGACGAAGATCGAACAGTTCATCGCCACGCCCATCCTCGTGAGGTTCTGTACGTCCATCGAGTGCATGATCGCCGTATGGCGGTAGCCATGCTCACACACCACAGCCAGGTCGATGCACTGCTGCACATCGCCAAGGCGCACCACCGGAATGAACGGCATCAGCTGTTCGGTGAACACCAGCGGGTCATCCGATGCAGCTTCGTAGATGAGAAGTTTGGTTGCAGCAGGTACCTGCACACCGATGAGGGTGGCCAGGGCACTGGCACTCTGGCCGACATGCGCCTTTGCGATCACCCCCTCCTTCTGTGGTCCTCCCGGCGATTCGATGACCACATCCTTCAGCTGTTGTGCCTGTGAAGGGGAGAGCAGAAAAGCCCCCGCCTGTTGCATCGAGTGCAGCAGCGCATCGGCGACCCGGTCGACGACCAATACCTCTTTTTCACAGATGCAGACCAAGTTGTTGTCAAAACTCGCCCCGGCGACGATATCGCGGCCCGCCTTTGCGATGTCGGCTGTCTCATCGACTACACAGGGAGGATTGCCAGGCCCCGCGGCGATCACCTTCTTTCCATTCTTCATCGCCACCTTGACGACTTGGGGTCCCCCGGTGACGGCCAGCAGCGCGATACTCGGGTGCTGCATCATCTGGGAGGCGGAGTGGACCGTCGGCTCGGCTATTGCCGTCAGGAGGTTTGCCGGGCCGCCTGCCTGCACGATGGCCCGGTTCAGCACTTGGATTGCGTGGATCGAGACGCGCTTTGCACCCGGATGGGGATTGAAGACCACGCTGTTGCCGCCAGCGACCATGCTGATGGCATTGTGGATGATTGTTGCCGTCGGATTCGTCACCGGTGTGATCGATCCGATCACCCCGTACGGCGCCCGCTCGACCACGACGAGCCCATGCTCGTCACTGTACGCCACGGTCTCGATGTCTTCGACCCCGGGTGTCTTGCGTGATGCCAAGAGGTTCTTGGCAATCTTATCACCCTCATTGCCCCGGCCGCTCTCCAGGACCGCCTGACGGGAGAACTCCTCGGCATGCTCCTCACCCGCCCTACGCATTGCTGCGATGATGGCGCGACGCCGCTCCAACGGCAACAGGGCCAGGTGCTGCTGCGCCGACAGTGAGGCGTTGACCGCACCCTCCATCTCTTCAAAGATCCCGAACTCCCCTGCCGATTGGGTCGGTCCTCCGGGGGTACGAATTCCCTGCTCCCTGATGAAGGATTGCACCAGGTCGGTGACCAGACTCTTGATGTACTCCTCGCTTGGCTTGTTCACATCACACTCCCGAACCATCAGAGCGGTAGACCTCTTTCCCGTGGCGATGGATCAAATCGATGATGCCGACGATCAGTGCATCCACTGGTTTTTCGTCGGTGTCGCTCGTCCATCGGCAGGAGCTTCCCTGGGCGACCAGTACAAGATCACCGTGTCTCGCTCCCACAGGGTCCAAGGCGATGGAGCAAGCGGATGTGAGGGGGTCGCTGCCGTAGGGAGAGAGGAGGCGGAATGGCCCGCTCATTGCACTCTTGCTTGCAACGACCGTTCCGATGACGTGGGCGATCATCATGACGATTCCTCGCTCTTGCGGTAGACCGGAGCGCCGTGGGCATCGATGCTGTCGACGATTGCGATGATCGTCAAGTCAGCAGGCTTGCCCTTGGTCACCTCGGTCATCCTGGCACTTGAACCCGATACACAGAAGACCACCTCCCCGATGTTCGCCCCCACCGCATCGAAGGAGACAACGTGCTCGCCCGTGCCCTGGAGCGCAGGGATGGTGACCTTCTCCACCAGGGAGAGCTTCATCCCCTCCAGTTGAGGTGCCTTTGCCGTCGAAACGACGGTTCCGATGACCCTTGCAAGTACCATAAGACTCCAATCTCCAGCATCCCTGCCCTCACCCTATGGATACGTGTGGGCAGCAGATTGCCTCCGCCCTCCAGGGACGGATTATTTCTTCTTCTTTTCCACTTGATGACCCAAGGGAAGCACTTCATCCACCATGGTATGCGGTCTGGGAATGATGTGTGTCGAGACAAGTTCCCCGACCTTCTGGGCGGCTACCGTACCGGCATCAAGGGCTGCGCGCACTGCCGCCACATCGCCTCTGACAATCGCCGTCACATACCCGCCACCGATCTCTTCATACCCGACCAGCTCCACCTTCGCTGCTTTGCACATCGCGTCAGAGGCTTCCACCATCGCTGCGAACCCTCGTGTCTCGATCATGCCCAATGCACTGCTGAATACGTCTGCCATCTCTCTTTCTCCTCTCACTCATACAGGGAAGCTGGACTATTCTGCTCCCTTGACACCCTGATCACGACCACCGATCGTCTTGAGACGATTCTCGACGATCTCCTTGCTGACCAACACCTCCGCCTCATCGCCGGCGATATAGACTCGACCGAAGCTGCCGTAGCCAACCACCTCGATGATGTTGATGTGCGAAGCCTTCTCCGCTTCATTGGCAGCGTAGTAGGCGTAGGCGGCCGGTTGCAGCTCCAGCACATAGAGCGTGTCGCCGCGCAGCACCATGTTGCCATGCCTGACCTTGTTGATCAGCTGGCAGTGGTGGTCACTCATGTTCTTCACCAGCTGGCTCGTCTGGATCACCGGTTTGTAGCGGTCGTTCTCTTCCAAGCCCAGATCATCCAGGATGGCTTTGCCAGCCTGGCGCACATCCCCTTGGCTCGGGGAGTGGACCTCCAGCAAGCCGAAGAGTCGTTCGACAATCTGAATCCCCGGCTTGACCCCGGTGGCCTTCAGTGCAACGTCGGTCAACCGGTTGATCTCGATCCCCGGAGAGATCTCAACGATCATGCAGGCCTCATCTGCCACGGGGAAATACCCCTTCGACACTGTCGAGATGAACGAAGCCATCTGCGGTTGAAGCGAATCCAGAAACACGTATGTTCTCAGATCTACACCCATGCCCTCTCCCTTTTGTTATGCAGGGTCACCCCTGATCAATGCGTCAGTGAACCTCTCGCCCACCAGTTATATTGAATGCCTGACCGGTGCAGTAGTCACCGCTTGTGGTGATGAACTGGACCAGCTCCACCACATCCTCGATCCTCGTCAATCTGCCGAGCGGGATCTTGGCCGTGAACTTCTTGACGACCTCCTCCTTGGGCAGATTCAGGTTCTTCGTATACCCTTCACTCACATTCGCCCACACACCCGTATCATCGGTGATGCCGGGGCAGATACAATTCACCTTGATGTTCGCCCCGGCATACTCGAAGGCCAGTGCATGGGTCAGTGAGATGATCGCCCCCTTGGCTGCCGAGTACGGCGCCATGAGCGCTGAGCCGGTCTTGCCCGATTTTGATGAGAAGTTGATGATCCGCCCGTCGCCCAGCTGCTTCATCGTCTTCAGCGCCGCCTGTGTGCAGTAGACGGTGCCGTAGACATTGACCTTGAAGATCTTGTCCATCTCGGCGGTGGTGACTTCGTCGAAGGGGCATTGTGAGACGACACCGGCGTTGTTGACCAGAGCGAACACCGGTCCGAACGTTGAGGCAATCGCATCAAAGCACTCGGCGACCTGTTGCTCGTCGGTGATGTCGATCACATACGCTTGGGCGGTGAAGCCGCGGTCCTTCAGCTGCTCGGCCGACTGGACGACGTCCTGGTTGATGTCGATCAAGGCGACCTTCGCCCCGGCTTCAGCATACGACGCTGCGATGCCGAATCCGATGCTCTTCGCCGCTCCTGTGACAACACATACCCTATCCTGCAGATGTATCATGTGCTCCTGCCCTCCATACTACTGTTCATACGCCGCTAGATCAGCATCCCACCGGTGCTGTCCAGGGTCGTGCCGGTGATGTTGCAAGCCTTGGATGAGGCGAGGAACGCGACCAGGTAGCCGATCTCGATGGGCTCTGCAAATCGTCCTACGGGGATCCGTTCCAAATACTCCTCCATCAAGCCGTCCTGCTTCCACTTGTCCTCATTGATCGGGGTCCTGACCATCCCGGGTGCGATGCCGACAACACGGATGCCGAGGTGTGAGATCTCCCGCGCCAACGACCTGGTCAGCATGTTCAACCCAGCCTTGGCCGTGGTGTAGTGGCCATGACCGCCGGTGCTGCACTGGATGCCCGACTTTGAGGACATGTTGATGACCACACCACCGATCTTGCGCTCGATCATCGATCGGACAACCCGTTTGCTGAGCATGTAGGCACCGTTGAGGTTGATGTCGATTACCCGTTGCCAATGCGCGTCGGGCATCTCGATCATATCTTCGGTCGGCCAGATGCCGGCGTTGTTGACCAGGATGTCGATCTTGGCGAACCGCTTGAGGGTACGGGCGACCATCTCATCGTTGTCTGCTGATTTTGACACATCACCATATACGGGAAGGGTCTCGACACCGTATTGGTCCTGCAATCGGTTGGTGAACGCGAGCACCTGTGGTTCATCGACAATGTAGTTGACGGCGACATTCACCCCTTCGGCAGCAAGGTATTCACTGATCCCTGCGCCAATGCCTGTGGCACCACCGGTGACCAACGCAACCTTTCCCTTCAATTCCAAATCCATACGCACATCCTCTTCGACTCTGCCCTGACTGTAACATTAGTTATAAATTATGTCAATCAAAAATTATAACAAATTCTTGCCTCCCATGGGCCTCAATCACCGAACTCGATCGGCACATATCGCGCACAAGTTGCAGGATGAAAGGCACTGGTTGGCAGCATGAGAGGGTCATGGCTGGAAAGAGAGGTCTGTGGGGGAGTCAGAAAGCAGCACGGAAAGCGGTGGTACGCCTGTCGATCACGTTTCCTTCTCAGCAGGCAGTGCATCATCATAGGTGATGTGGCAGAAGACCTGGTGACTCTCGCTGAAGGTGACCAGGGGCGGGTTGATCCTGGTGCAGATCGGACCGACCTGTTTGTGGCACCGACCGGCAAAGGGACAGCCTCGCACCTTCTTGCCGGGGTTGGGAAGGTTGCCTTCCAGCTTGATGGGCACCCGGCGCTGTCGGGGGTCGGTGTCCAGAATCGAGGAGAGGAGCACCTCGGTGTAGGGGTGGCGGGCACTCTGCATCACTTCGTCACGACTGCCCAACTCACAGACCCGTCCGCCGTACATCACCATGATGTGGTCGCTGATGTAGTTGATGACGTGCAAATCGTGGGAGATGAAGAGGTAGGAGACCTCGCTCTCACGCTGGAGCGCTCCAAGCAGGTTGAGCGTGGCAGCCTGCACCGAGACGTCGAGGGCACTCGTCGGCTCATCACAGACGATGAGCCGGGGGGAGATAGAGAGGGCACGTGCTATGGCGACACGCTGCTGCTCCCCGCCACTGAGCTGGACCGAACGCATCGACAGGTGCTGTGGGCCGAGGTCCACCGTCTCCAAGAGCTCGATGATCCGCTGTCGTCGCTCAGCTCTTGACCTCAGGCCGAGCAGCCGTTTCATCGGCCGGGCGATGATCTCTTCGACGGTGTGGGAGGGGTTGAGACTGTTGCCGGGGTTTTGGAAGATCAACTGGATCTGGGCGAGCATACCGGTATCCCGCTTGTTCCACGCCACGGCGATGTTTCGTCCGGAAAAGCGCATTGTTCCCGAGGAGGGGGTGATGAGACCGCTGACAAGGTGGGCGATGGTCGATTTGCCGCACCCCGACTCACCCACCACCCCGAGCACCGATCCCTGGTCGAGGGCCAGGCTCACCCCGTTGACCGCATAGACCTTGCGTCCGCTGCCGTAGTGCTTGAAGACTCGATTGAGCGTCAGCAGGTGCTCGCCCGTGTTGTTCACCACCGTCCGTCTGGCACGTCTCTTGCGCACGGGCTTTGTTTCCGCCACATCGGTGGCATAGGCGCGGTCGCAGGTGGCCCAGTGGTGCTCACCCACCTCCCGACGCCCGTATGCGGCGATACACGTATCAGTGCGCTTCTCGCACCGCTGGGCGAAGGGGCAGCCGCCGCTGTTGGGAGCGCGTCGTTCGACGTGCCCCTTGATGGTGTTGAGTGCCCGCTTCTCCTTGACCACCCCCATGCGGGGCATGCAGTTGATGAGGGCGCGGGTATAGGGATGGAAGGGGTGGGTGAAGATCTCTTCCTTGCTGCCGATCTCAACGATCTGACCGCTGTACATCACTGCGATCGTATCGGCGATCGTGTTGATGACCCCCATGTCGTGGGAGATGTAGATGAGGCTGAGCTTGAGCGTTTTGCGCAGTTGACTGAGCGAGTCGAGGATCACCGCCTCCGTGGTCACATCGAGCGCGGTGGTCGGCTCGTCGAGGATCATCACATCGGGGCGGCAGAGCAACGCCATCGCGATGCAGATGCGCTGTTGGATGCCACCGCTTATCTGATGGGGATAGCGGCGCACCACCTGCGCAGCACCTGCGATGTTGAGCAGATCCAGCACCTCAAGCGACGCAGCCCTCGCCTCGCTCCGGCTCGCCTTGCGGTGGATGATGGTGATCTCGTCGAGTTGCTCGCCGATCCTCATCGATGGATTGAGGCTGGTGTACGGGTCCTGGAAGACCATGGCGATGCGGTTGCCCCGGATCTTCTGCAACGCCTCCTCCCCCATGGTGAGGATGTCACCGCCTCTGAAGGCGATCGAGCCGGTGACCTCGGCATTTGGCGCAAGGTGCCCCATCATTGCATAGGCGAGGGTCGATTTGCCGCACCCCGACTCACCGATGATGCCCACCGCCTCATCGTAGCCAAGGGCGAGTGAGAGGTCATCGACGGCGCTGAAGGTTCCCGCCGGTGTCTTGAAGTTGATGGACAACCGATCGACAGTGAGGATCTTATCGTTCATGGATCAATACCTTTGATGCAAAGTCGCTGATGATCGAGATGGCGATGACCAGCGATGCGATGGCAAGTGCCGGGTAGAGCACCGCCCACGGTGCTTGGGTGATGATCTCCTTGTTCTCAATGACCATCATGCCCCAGTCGGGGTTGGGTGGTTGCAGACCGACACCAAGGAATCCCAGTGAAGCGATGGTCATGATCGAGTAGGCGAAGCGGGCGGTGGCCTCGACGATGATCGCTCCGGTCGTGTTGGGCAGGATCTCGACGAACATGATGTAGAGGTGGCTCTCGCCCCGGATCCTCGCGGCCATGACGTACTCCTTCTCCTTCTCCGAGAGTAGCACCGAACGGGCAACCCGGGCGGTGGCCGGCACGTATGCCACCGAGACGATGAGTGTCAACGAGAGGATCGTCGAACCGCCAAGGATGCCGAGCACCACCATCGCCAGTACCAGCGTCGGGATGGCCATGATGATATCCATCGCCGCTAAAAAGATGGTATCGACCGCCTTGGCGAAGTAGCCGGCACTGAAGCCCAGCACCACACCGGCGGTGGTGGAGAGCAGTGAGGTGAAGAGGGCGACGGTAAAGATCGAGCGACTGCCCCAGATGATCCGGCTGAGGATATCCCGCCCCAGGCTGTCGGTGCCCAAGATGTGGCCTGCCGTCCCCGGGGGGACCATGACGTGCTCGCTATCGATGGCGGTATATGAGAAGGGGATGAATGCAGAGCCAAAGAGGGCTGAGAAGAGCCAGAAGAGGAGGACCGCCAGGGCTATCCAGACAAGCGTCTGGCCTCTCAGCTGATGGATCAAGTTCTTCACTCCTGCCCTCCTTGGTACCGGATGCGCGGGTTGAGGACCGCATAGAGGATGTTGGTCAGGCGGGTGGAGAGGGTGTAGATGACGGTGATCAGGAGTACACACGCTTCGATGAGGGGGATATCACGTGTCTTGACGGCGGTGAGCAGGAGCGAGCCCATGCCGGGAAAGCCGAAGAGCGACTCGACGACGACCAAGCCACCGAAGAGCCAACCCATGTTCATCCCGATGACCGTGATGGTAGGAAGCAGCGCGTTGCGCAGCGCATGGCGGGTGATGATATACATCCTCGGCAGACCCTTGAGCTTGGCACTGCGGATGTAGAGGGAGTGGAGGACACCGATCATCGAGGAGCGCTGCATGCGCGACACGTACCCGAACATCACGAAGGTGATGGAGAGTGCCGGCAGGATCAAAATCCGAAGATTCGTCCACAGGGTCTGGCCGATGGGGATGATGGAGACGAGCGGCAGCCACTTCAGCGTGACAGCGAAGATCACGATCAAGAAGACGCCGCTGACGAACTCGGGCAGTGCCATTGTGGCCAGGCCGAAGAAGGAGATGATCGAATCGGCCACCCTCTTCTCCTTGACCGCCGCCACCACCCCAAAGAGAATCGACAGCGGCACGAAGAGGAGGAAGGCGGTGAGAGCCAAGGCCAGCGAGTGGGCCACGCGCCGCCAGAGGAGCGAGTTCACGCTCACCCCCTTCATGTAGATCGACTGGCCCAAGTCGCCTCTCAGCATGCCGCCCACCCACGAGAGGTAGCGCTCTAGGGCCGGCTTGTCCAACCCCCTGCTCACGCGCAGCGCTGCCACCGCCTCCTCGGTGGCGCTCTGGCCGAGGATGATCTGCGCCACATCGCCGGGCATGAGCTCGACAAGGAGGAAGATGATCGCCGACATCACTACAATGGTTGCCAAGAGGCGCAAGAGCTCGAGCGCGATGAAGGACCACAGCCGTTTCATGGTGCCCACCTGCTCAATCGATGTCGGCGTACTTGTACTGCACGATCATCGTCAACGGGTGTTGGTAGCCGGTCACATTGGTACGAAGAGCCACCAGCTTGGGCACCTGGATGTTGATGATCGCCCCCTCGTCGTAGAAGTACTGCTGCAGTTGCTGGTAGTAGCGGCTGCGCACAACTTCGTCAGCTTCGCTGGCGATGCGGTCGATCAACGAGTCGATCACCGGATCGGCGAGGTGTGGCTCATTCCACGGTCCGTCGGATCGGAAGGCAAGGCCCAACAGGATCGCCGGGTCGATGCGCCCGCCCCACCCGGTGATCGAGAAGCCGACCTTCAGCCAGTACTGGGTGAGGTAGATGTCACGGGGAAACCCCTTGAGGTTGATGGCAAAGCCAGCCGGGGCAGCGAGTTCGGCGACCGTTTGGCTGAGCTCCTTGCTATAGGGGTGGTCGTTGGCATAGTAGAGGTCGACGCTCACCCCATTCGGGTAGCCCGCCTCCTCAAGCAGCGAGCGCGCCTTTGCGATGTCACGCCCCCGCCGCCCCATCTCGTGGTACTCGACCAAGGTGTTCATGATCGGGGACTCGTTGTAGTAGAAGCCCTCCCCCACCGTGGTCTGTGCCACACTGCGGGCGAGGATATCGGGGTCCATCGTGTACTTGAAGGCGAGGCGCACCCGGTTGTCGTCAAAGGGCTTCTGGTCGACGGCCATGGCGATGAAGCGGTGCTCCTGGTAGGCTGCGATGACATTGATGTTTGGGTGAGCGTCGAGGCGCAGTCGGGTCACCGGGCTGACGAACGGCACCACATCCACCTGGTTGCCCTCCAGCATCGCCACCTTGGCATCCAAGTCGGTGACGAAGTAGATCTCCAGCCGGTCGACTTTTGGCAGTGCCGGATCCCAGTACTCCCGGTTACGTACCAACAGCGCATTCTCCTTGGGGACCATCTGGGAGAGGATGAAGGGCCCGGTGCCCATGGGGCTGCGCTCACCGAGGTTCTCGTAGTCGTAGTGGCGTGAGAGGATCGCCATGTTGTAGTCGGTCATCTGCATGACAAATGTCGGGCGCTTCTCCTTGAGCGTGATGACCACGGTATGGTCGTCGACCACATCAATCGCCTTGACCACGGCAAAGTCGGCGCGTTTGAGGTGCCCGACAGCTGGGTCTTGGGTACGCTCGATGGTGTACTTCACATCCCATGCATCAAAGGGGGTACCGTCATGGAACTTCACTCCCTCCCGCAGATGGAAGGTCCACACCGCTCCGTCGTCGGTGGACCAGTCGGTCGCCAAAATCGGCCTGAGGCTGTTGTCGACCGCATCAACCTCCACCAGGTACTCGTAGATCGAGGCATTGAGCGTGATGGCTTGCCCATCCCAGACACCGGGGGTAATGAGGCCGGGCACGTTTTCTGCGACCCGGATGGTCTTCTCGGTCTTGGCCGGCTCCTTGGCCCCTCCTGCTGTCAGCGAGAACGCCACCAAAATAATGACAAAAATCAGAATCGTCTTGCGTATCATCACACACCTCCTTTGGTGTAGGTCACCTCGCTCTCCAAGACGGTGCACATGGATGGCGCGCGTCGGCCAATGGGAGTGAAAAAAGTGACAACCTCATTAAATTATAGAGTATGGCAGTTGTCAAGTACGTGGAAACCCGCTAAAACGAATTGGTTTCTACCAAACGCCAGGAGCTGGACATAGGAACGCTGTGACGAAGAACCCACCGGTACCTGCGCCTGCGACAACACCACCACATCGCTCTCTCCTCCTGTTTCGCGCCGATGGACGAGGCACATGCAGCCCTGCGATTGAAGGATACATCAGGGGCCATGGACCTGATGACAGCACGGCGCACTGCGTCGATACCATCCCCTTGATCTGATGAATTGAAGTCAAAGCCAATGCGTATGAGAACGCTCGAATGGGAACTGGCAGATGGTATAAATAAATGACACCTCTGAATTCCAAGGCTAGAATTTCTTTAATGGACAAGCAATTATCGGTAATTTCCAAAGGACTCAAGAAGATAGGAAGAAGGTATGAGACACAGAATATTGACACTTCTCTCGTTGGTGGCGCTTGTGGGGATGCTTCTTGTTGGATGTGCGACTACGGGAGAGGGGTATATCTATCAATCAGTGGATAAGGCGGTAACCGTAGTATCGGCAAATCCGGTTCCTGCCGATATGAGCAAAGGATTCACCTTTAACGTTACCCTCAAGTTGCCAAGGGATATCCCTGGATAGAGGGTGTGGGTGTATCCCGAGGTGTTTTACAACGATGATGATGACGGGCCAGGAGACTACTTTGTGGGTGTTTGGTATTTACCCAGCGAGATTGTCGCTCCCGTTACCAGTACCATAAGACGTGGAGGGTGGATAAGCTATTACAGAGGCAGTTTCAAAACGGCTTTCTTGCCTAATCCATTGAATAAATATGCAGGATGAGGTCTGTCTGGGCATCAGGTCTTCATTGAAGGCTGAATCAGTGGTTATTCTTTGAGAAACTGTAGCTAATTTCATTTATTATATGGAAAAAAGAACCCTTTTCTGGTATAATGCTCTTAGCTTCAAGCAATACACAGAAAAGGAGTTCTTCTATGGAAGATCGTAGCAAATCGAACCCGAACCTTCAACCCCTGCTCTTCACGCCCGAGGACTTTGCCAATTGCTTCTTCCGCAAGCCCTCGCGGCGGGAGTACGAGTTCCTCACCTACATGACCATCTGCAGG
>JALOBD010000048.1 GCA_023228445.1 Sphaerochaeta sp.
GAACGCCACCCCTCCTCAATCGGGACGGTGAGGCGTGCCTTGAACCGATGCTCCTCCACTTCGATGGTGACGGTGGTCGTCTGGTAGCGGTAATCGCCGCTGAGCACCTCCAAGAAACGCAGTACGATGAGCTGCCAGAGCGAGCGCTCCACCGCAGAGAGGCGGGAAAGGTCGACCATCTCCTCGGTGGGGAGGATGGCGTGGTGATCACCGACCTTGGCATCCTGCACAAACCGCTCCTCATCGATGCGAAAGCCCTCATCTTCAAAGCGCTTGGCAAGCGGGGCGAAGGGGGTGCGGGAGAGGGCGGCCAGCCGGCTCTTGAGTGTCTCGACGATGTCTGAGGTGATGTAGCGGCTGTCGGTGCGTGGATACGTGACCAGGCGATGGCGCTCATAGAGGCCCTGCAGCGTGTCGAGGGTCTCCTTGGCGCTGAGGTCGAGCAGGATGTTTGCATCGCGTTGCAGCTCGGTCAGGTCGTAGGCCAACGGAGGGCCCTCTCTGCGATCGGCGCGCTCAACGGCAGTGACGATCGCCTCCGATCCGGTGAGCGAGCTCTCCAGACGCTTGACCACGTCTTCGTCGCTGATGCGCACCGAATTCTCCTCTGGGTAGTAGGAAGCCCAGAAGTGGGTGAAGTCGGCGCGAAGCGTCCAGTAGAAGGCCCCGGTGAACGCTTCGATCTCATCCTCACGGTCGGCCATCAGGGCGAGGGTGGGTGTTTGCACCCGTCCGGCGGAGAGCTTGGCATCGTAGACACAGGTCATCGCCCGGGTGACGTTCATCCCCACATACCAGTCCGCCGCCGCCCGGCTCTGTGCCGCCTCATAGAGGTTGTCATAGAGCGCTGCATCCTTGAGCGTGGCAAAGCCCTCGGCGATGGCGGCTCTCGTCTGGCTGCTGATCCACAGCCGTTCGGTGGTCCCCTGCCAGCCGGCAAGTTTCATGATCCACCGGGCGACCAGCTCCCCCTCGCGCCCGGCATCGGTTGCGATGACCAAGGCAGTGACATCACGGCGGGCGAGGAGGCTCTTGACCACCTCCAGCTGTTCGCTCGTCCCGGCGATGGGGACCTGGATCAGCTGTTCGGGCAACATCGGCAGGTCCTTGATGTCCCACCGCCTCCAGCGAGGGGTATACACATCGGGGTTGGCCAACTCCACCAAGTGCCCGAGGGCCCAGGTGACGATGTAGGCGTCCCCCTCGATGTAGCCATCCATGCGCCCTCTGCACCCCAGCGCCTGGGCAAGCTGGCGTCCCACACTCGGCTTCTCTGCCAAGACAAGCTTCTTTGCCATTGAATCCTCCACTTCACAGACTATATCGGGCCTCCCGTCCTCTGGCAAGGAGGTGAAATATCCTAGTCAAACAGCAGGATTTTGTTGTATTGCGTGCCATTGTATGTCATTACAATATATATTGATAGATTCACGTGTACACCTCTTGCACTTCTCTTTTATCTTCCTTGACTAAGATTGCCTTGAGGTATATAGTCGTGGTAACGATTTGTTGAAGGAGTCAACACCATGGCTTATATCATCACTGATGCGTGTACGGCGTGCGGATCTTGCCTTCCTGAGTGCCCGACCGGGGCGATCTCGGAGGGGGACATTTACGTCATCGACGCTGATGCGTGCATCGATTGCGGTGCCTGCGCAGATGTTTGCCCCACTGAGGCAATCCTGGCGGGCTGAGAGACCCACATCGAATGAGAGACAGCCCCCGCGCTGTCTCTTTTTTGTTCAGTCATGAATAGTGCACCCATCATGATCGCAGGCCTCTTGCTCGGCCTCTTCTTTACCTTCTTCGGGTACAAAGCCCACCGCCTGCTGGTCATGGCCAACAGCCTCTTGAGCGGGGGCCTGGTCGCCCTCGCCCTTGCCATCCTCATCCAGGACCGGGCGAGTGTGCTCACCCTCCTCTCACGCGGCTATACCGCCGCAGACCTCTTTGCGCTGGTGACCGCCCCCTCTGTGCCCCTCGGCCTCTTCATCAATGTGGTGAGCTTCGCCTTCGGCTCCCTTGCCCTCTTCTTCATCGCCCGAAAAACCACCACCATGGGGCGATTGTTGCTGACGATTCTTGCACCGGCGAGCGTGGCCACTGCGCTGCTCTTTGCCCTCCGCCTCTTCTTGGGCCTGCCCATCAGTGTGGTCCTCGCTGCGCTGTGCGCCTTCTTGATCCTCCTCGTCTCGCTGATCTCGGTGGAATACTACCTAGCCGCCGAGAGTGCCATCATCGCCTCGATGGCCCTCTCGCTCCTCATCACACGCTTCTGGTACTTGGACAGCTGGATTTTCTACCTCCTTTGGGCATTGTTGGCCCTCTTGGGTATCCTCAACCAGCTCTCAATGGTGAGAGCCAAGGCAACGGTCAAGGAGCAGGGTGATGGCTGAGCTCTTTGAAGTGCAGCTCTCCGTCAGCGAGCTGACCAGCCTCATCAAGAAGACGCTCGAGGAGGGGTTCTACGGCCTGAAGGTAGCAGGAGAGATCTCAAACTTCCGTCCATCGTCGACCGGCCATTGGTTCTTCACCCTCAAGGACGAGGGGGCCTCGATCGGTGCGGTGATGTTCAAGGGCTCCACCTGGCGCGTCGACTTCTCCCCCAAGGAGGGTGACCGCGTCATCGTGAGCGGAAGCTTGGATGTCTACGCCGCCCGGGGCACGTACCAGATCAAGGTCGACACCATGACCTTGGCCGGCTACGGCGAGATCCTCGCCGAGCTGGAACGGCGTAAGCGCCGCTTCTTTGAGCTGGGCTACTTTGCCCAAGAGGCCAAGCTGCCCATCCCCCGCTACCCGAAGCGGGTGGGTGTGGTGACCAGCCCCACCGGGGCAGCGCTGCAGGATATCCTCACCGTCCTCGCCCGCAGGGCACCCGGCCTCGATGTGTTGGTGCTCGGCGCTGCCGTACAGGGGGAGAGTGCCGCCCACAGTGTGGCGGCTAGGATCATCCAGGCCAACTCGTTGCTCCTCTGCGATGTGCTCATCGTCGCCCGTGGCGGCGGCTCGGTAGAGGATCTCCTCCCCTTCAGCGACGAGGCGGTCGTCAAGGCGATCGCCGAATCGGCGATCCCGGTGGTCAGCGGCATCGGCCATGAGGTCGACTTCGCCCTCGCCGACTTCGCCGCCGACATGCGGGCCCCCACCCCATCGGCAGCCGCCGAGCTGGTCAGCGCCTCCTTCGTGCAGCTTGGCGAGAGCCTCTCTCTCCTCTCTGCCGCCCTGCGCCAGCGGATGGAGAGCCGCCTCACCGTAGCCGAGGCACAGCGTGCGCGCAATGACCGACGCGCGCTTGTAGTGCGATGTCAGGCGCTCTTGGACTCAAAGGAGTTCCTGCTGGCCAACGCGGCCCGTTCGTTGGTCCAGCAGGTACAGAGTCAACTATCCAGCGCAGAGAGTCGTGTGCAGGTTGCCTCCCAACGCCTTGCCGCCCTCTCCCCCCTTGCCATACTCGGACGCGGCTACGCTGTCGTCCAGCACCTTGATGGAAGAGTCATCGCCACGAAAGCGGATGTGGAGGAGGGCCAAGCCGTCGACATCCGCTTCGTCGATGGGAAGCGGCGTGCCCGCGTAGAGGAGGATTCATGAGCTTTGAAGAAGATATCAAGAGGGTGGAGGAGATTGCCGACAAGCTCTCCTCATCCCGTACCCCGCTCGAGGAGGCCATCGCCCTCTTCGAGGAGGGGATGGCCCTGACCAAGGCGTTGGAGAAGACCCTCACCGATGCCAAGCGCAAAGTGGAGATGGTCAGCGGCGATGACACCGATTCGGTTTTGATCACCGACTTGGAGTAACAAAAGGCTCGCTGACCACGTTCGTCCCTCCTCTCCAGAGAGGAGGAGAGGGGCCACGGAGCACCCGTGCCATCACTGTGGCGCAGCGAGGTTGAGGCACTTGAGGCGCGGGTGGACGAACACTCCGTCCTTGCGCACCAGCGTTCCGTCGAAGTACATCTCCCCTCCCCCCCAGTCGGCACGTTGGATCTGTACCAGGTCCCAGTGCACCGAGCTGCGGTTGGTGTTGTCACACTCCTCATAGGCGTTGCCCGGGGTGAAGTGGATGGAACCGGAGATCTTCTCATCAAAGAGGGTGTTGTCCATCGGAGTGAGGATCGCCGGGTTGACACCGAGGGCGAACTCACCGATGTACCGCGCCCCCTCGTCCAGGTCGAGGATCGCGTTGATCTTCGCATCATCGTCGCTGTGGGCTTCAACGATCTTCCCGTCACGGAAGGTGAAGGTGACATCCTTGAAACAGTGGCCGTGGTAGGTGGACTCGGTGTTGTACCTGATCGTCCCATTGACTGAATCCTTGACCGGGGCGGTGTAGATCTCCCCGTCGGGGATGTTCATCTCTCCGGCGCAGGCGATCCAGCCCATCCCCTTGATTGAGAAGGAGAGGTCGGTGTGCGGGGCCACGATGCGTACCCGGTCGACCTGGTCGAGGAAGATCTTCGCTTCAGCCATCGCCGTACCCATCGCCTGGTAGTCGACCTCGGTGCAGACCCGATAGAAGAACTCCTCGAACTCGACCGTTCCCATGTTGGCCTGCATGGCCATCACCTCGGTCGGGTAGCGCAACACCACCCACTTGGTCTTCGTCAAACGGGTCTGCATGTGCACCGGAGTGTCGTAGTGGCGACTTGCCAGGTTGGCCTGCTCACCGATGGTGGCCAGTTCACGCACATTGGCCACGCCCCGGATGCCGATGAAGGCGTCCATCTGTTCCATGCGATATTGGTCGACCTCGGCCCACGCCTTCAGACTCGCCTCGCTGGAGCGCTCGACGACAGCCCGCTGGAGGCGTTGGTTCCAGAGGTTGACGATTGGGTAGGCACCCTTGTCGTAGACTGCATTGACCAGCGCCTCGACCATCGTGGTGGGCACATCGATTGCGTTGATGAGGCAGGACTCTCCCGCCTCAAGTCTCACCGAATGCTCTACCAAGAGTTTGGCGAGCCGCTCTTCTCTCACATCAGCCATCTGTTGACTCCTATCTATCTGCCCACACCTCGACCCGTTCGCCGGTGAAGGGGTGGGGAAATTCCACGCCGATGGCCCGCAGGGCCAGGCCGTTTGCCGCACTGCCACCGTAGCGCGCATCGCCATCGATGGGCCAGCCGCTCCACGCCAGGTGTGAGCGTACCTGATGGCGAAATCCATTGCTGAGGTGGCAGGTGAAGCGATGGATCCCGTCGGGGGTCTCCCCCCCGTAGAAGATCCGTGTCAGGTACCAGGTGGGGCTGCTCTTCTCCAGCACGTGGCGTGGGCTGTCGGAGAGCACCGGGCGCACCTCGCCGCGATGGACGCCCCAGTGGCGAAAGAGGCTGCCCACCGCCACCTCACGACCGCCACAGTGCACCGGATCCTCGTAGGGATAGGGGGGGAAGGAGGGGTTCATCACCCGCTGCCTGGCCGAGCTCTTGGCCTGGTACTCCTTGATGAAGAGACCTGCGTGGGCGATGGAGAGGAGGCGTTGGTACGCCCCTGTGGTACGGGCGATGACCACCAAGCCGCTGGTGGGCGTGTCGAGGCGGTGGATCACCCCACCCTCCCAGCTGTTGCGCCCGCACGCAGTGAGCACCTCGGGATAGGATTCACCAACCTGACCAAGCAGGCTTGGCTCACCAGGAGGGCTCTCCTTCAAGGGAACAGTGGGCAAGCCAGCCGGTTTGTCCACTATAAGAAACGATGGGTCTTCGAAAATCACCATCGCGCTTGCTGTATCAGTCATACACCTCCAATATACCAAAGTTGCGCGCTTTATCCACCCTTGTAGGAGACTTTTCACCAAATCTCCAAAAAGAGGGGAAAATCGTCGACCTTTGTTGTATACTGGCGCCATGCAAGAGATACCCATCAACACGGTCACCAGTGCCAACGTCGTGCTGGAGCTCATCTATCGCCTGAAGATCAAGGATGTGATGACCACCACCTTGGTCACTGCGACCAAAGAGACATCGCTGCGCCAGATCCAAGAGATCATGCGCCGGGAGAAGATCACCGGCCTGCCGATCGTGATGGGCAAGCGCCTCATCGGCCTGGTGAGCATGGATGACATCATCCAGGCGCTGGACGAGGGGTACATCGAGGACCAGGCACAGGAGCACATGAGCCGCAACCTCATCATCCTCGAGGATGACATGCCCATCAGCTTCGCCATCAACTACTTCGACCGCTACCGCTACCACCGCTTCCCGGTCCTGAACAAGCACAAGGAGCTGGTGGGGATGATCACCAACCGCGACATCACCAACGCGCTGCTCATCGAGATCAACCGCGAGGTCGAGGAGCTGGAGAAGCGCAGCCGCCGGGTCGAAGGCGGCATCCTCAGCCAGGAGATGTACACCTACTACATCATGAAAAATGACTTTGAGAACGCCGGTCACGCCTCCACCGAGATCAAGAAACGCCTCAAGAGCGCATCGGTCGCTCCCCAGATCATCCGCCGGGCAGCGATCGCCAGCTACGAGCTGGAGATGAACATCGTCGTCCACTCCGACGGCGGCCAGCTCATCGCCGAGTACGGTGAGGACACGCTGACCATCACGGCCAAGGACAGCGGGCCGGGCATCGAGGACGTCGATGCGGCGCTGGAGGCTGGCTATTCGACGGCCAGCGAGTGGATCCGCAGCCTCGGCTTTGGCGCCGGCATGGGCCTGCCGAACGCCCGATCAGTTGCTGATACCTTTCATATCACCAGCTCACCTGAGGGGACGACCGTCGAGGTCTCCATCACGCTGCGAGCTGTAGAGGAGCATACCGATGAGAGTTGAAGAGTTGGCTACGGTCAAGGAGTTTGAGGCAATCCATATCGCTGACAAGGATCGGGCCGTCAGCACCGGGTATTGTGGTGACCTGCTCAGCGATGTGATGGCAAATGCCCCCGCCCAGAGCGTGCTGATGACCATCCAGGCCCACAAGAACACCATCGCCGTCGCTTCGCTGGTGGGCATCAGCGCATTGGTGATCTGCAATGGACGCACCGTCGGCGCTGACATGCTCGACGCTGCCCGAGAGGAGGAGATCTCCATCTTTGTCACCGACTTGAACCACTTCGAGGCGGCGGCGAAGGTCATGGCACTCTTGGAAAGAGGCGATGCAGGTACGCATTGACCTGCACAACCACAGCTGCCTCTCCCCCTGCGCCGACGATGGGATGCTGCCCTCGTTGCTCGCCCTCCAGGCGATGGAGCGTGGCATCGAGATCCTTGCGTTGACCGATCACAACGCAACGGAGAACCTGGACGCCTTTGGAGAAGCCTGCAAGCTCTGCTCCATCATGCCGGTGTATGGCATCGAGGTGACCACCATCGAGGAGGTCCATCTCCTCGTCCTCTTCGAAGGGCTCAAGGAGGCGAGGGCATACGGCTCGGCCATACAGGAGACGCTGCCCCGGCGCCTCAACCAGGCTGAGCGCTTCGGCAGACAGATCATCTGCGATGTGGCCGGCACCGTGGTCAATGAGGTGGACCTGATGCTCTCATCTGCCAGTAGCCTCAGTTTTGACGAGGTGGTCGTCGACGCATCGAAGGCGGGTGCGCTGGTCATCCCGGCGCACATCGATCGTCCCTCCTACAGCGTGCTGGCCAACTTGGGCTTTCTGCCCGACCTGCCATACACGGCCGTCGAGATGGTCAATCCCACCCCACAGGCGTGGACGGTCATTACAGCAAGTGATGCCCACTTCCTGGAAGAAGTGGGCATTCGAAGCTGTATCCTCGAGATGGAAGAGATTGGCTGGGAGGCACTGAAGCGGAGCCTTGGTGATCAGAAAAATGTACGCTACTAGCGGTTGTTCGACCGGCCGAAGATCCTCAATACAAAGAGGAAGAGGTTGATGAAGTCCAGATAGAGCGTCAACGCCCCGATGATGGAGAGCTTGGTGTAGGTCTCTTCGTCCAGCTCGCTTCCATACTGGCGGTTCATCGCCACGATCTTCTGGGTATCCCAAGCGGTGAGGCCGAGGAAGAGGATCACACCGAAGACGCTGATGATGTAGTCGATGGCCGGGCTCTTGAAGAGCATGTTGAGCACCATCGCGATGATCAGGCCCCACAGCCCCATGCCGGCGTATGCACCGATACGGTTGAGGTCACGGGACGTGGTCATTGCATAGAGGCTCATCGAGGCGAACATCAGGGCACTGACGATGAATGCTTTGCTCACCACCGCCCCGGTATAGACGATGAGAATCGAGCTGAGCATGACGCCGTTGAGCGCCGAGTACGCCAAAAACGCCCCGATGGCACTCGCCTGGCTCATCCGGTCAAGGCGCGCCGAGAGGTAGAAGACCAGTGCGAACTGGCCGGCGATGACCAAGATCAAGCCGAAGGCATTGCCCATCAACGCGCGAAGCAGTGCCGGGCTACTGGCCACCGCGTATGAGATCAGAGCGGTCAGACCCAGGCCTGCGCTCATCCAGAGATAGACATTCTTCAAGAGGGTGCGCTCGCGCACCTGCACGTTCTGTAGCATTGACTTATTGTGCTCATTCATGGTGGGCCTCCGTAGCTATCATACCCTATAGGTCGTAAAAAAATAAGACTCCGTCAAGGATAGCGTGCCCACTTTCCCCCTTTGAACCACCAAAATCTCAGGGCGCACTCCACCACGTCACCGAGGAGGTAGGCAAACCAGAGCCACGAGAGGGGTAGCTTGAAGAGGAGGGTGACCACCAGCGCATAGGGCAACTGGACCAGATAGCCGCTTGCCAAGAAGGAGTAGAGCACCGGCTTGACGTGCCCCGAGCCATAGAAGGCGGAGCCCAACCCCCCGTTTATGGCAAGGGGGATGAGGCAGAAGGCGTAGATGCGCAGCAGCGGGACGGCCGTGGAGGCGGTTCCTGCCGAGTCGGAGAGGAAGAGGGAGAGGATTTGGGAGGGGAAGAGTAAGAGGAGGAGCGCCAATGGCAGCGAGAAGAGGATCCCGTTGACCATCGAGAGGTAGGAGACGGTCCTCGCTTCATCGATGCGAGAAGAGCCGAGGCGCTGGCCGACGATGAAGCCGCTTCCCATGGCCAATCCACCGCTGGGCATGGCGGCAAAGTGGTAGACACGGTTGGCTACCCCGAGGGCTGCGATGGCCAGTGTGCCGTAGACCGCCACCAGGCGCAGGAAGATGAAGCCGACCAGGCTCTTGAGCAGCATGTTCAACCCGCTGGGAAGGCCGATGGTGAGCAGCTTCTTATCCAGCTCCCGGTCAAGGTGCAAGAGGCCCGCCAAACGGATGGTCAGGGGTGCCTTGCCCCGTATGAGACGGATGAAGCCGGCAAGGAACGCCACCAGATAGGAGATGCCGGTGGCCAGGGCTGCACCGGCCATCCCCCATCCCAGACCTGGCAAGCCAACCAGCGGGATGGTATCGAACATGAAGATCGGGTCGAGGATCAGGTTGAGGAGGGCGGTGGTGAGGAGTAGGTACATCGGCGTCTTGGCATCGCCGACTGAGCGAAAGATCGTGTGCACCGTATAGGAGGAGAAGAAGATCGGCACAAAGAGGGTGCGCACCGAGCCGTAGCGCAGGCCGTGGGCGATCACCGCACTGTCGGCGGTGAAGATTCGGTAGAGGAACGGCAGGGTGGCCAAGAGGAGCACGGCCCCGATGCCACCGAGCAGCGCCTTGAAGACGAGGGTCTGCTCGGCGATCCGGGCGGTTCTCTCACCCTCGCGTGAACCCCAGCTGCGGCTGAGCAGACTCACTGAACTGGTCCCGACTATCTCGTTGAGGATCTCCAGAGCCCAGAAGAGGGCGAGGTAGATCGTCGTGGCCGCCACCGCCTCGCTTCCGATCATGCCGATGTAGAACATGTCCACGATGTCGTAGAGCGACGTAAAGAGCATGCCGTACATCGTCGGCATGCTGATGCGCCTGATCTCACGATTCAGGGTGCGGTATTGGCTCATGGATGCGATTGTACGGAGAGTGGCCCCGCTATGCAAGTGAGGGCACCGATGGTATAGTAGTGGCCATGAGAGTCCTGCTGCTGTTGCTCGCCCTGCTGTTGGGCAGTTGTACCACCACCCACACACCGATCACCATCACCGAGGAGGAGGCACAAGAGGCGCTCTTGGAGGTGTTGCACCTTGCCTCCCAGGGGATGGACACCGCTGCCCTGGCCTCCCTTCCGCTCTCGGTGTTGCTCGGCGAGGAGCGGGCCCACTTGACAGATCGCACCGACGTCCCGCTGATGGAACAGCGCCTCGCCACCTGGCAGGCCGAGGTGAATGACGCCTACCTCCTGGCCGGACGAGCCTTGGCCGGTGAGTTCGCCCCGCTGCTCGAGCACCTCACCATCCCCAATGCACAGCAGGTGGTGCAGAGCAAACAGATCAGCGCCACCTCGATCTTCAAAGCACAGGCATCAGCAGAGCTTGCACCCAAGGCCGAAGCGCTGCTGCGTCCCGCCCTCGAGGAGAGCCAAGCGGTATGGCGTACGCTCAGCGGGCGATATGAAATCTGGAGGCGGAGCCGGATCATCCTCGCTGACGGTGCGTTGCCCCCGCTCTCAGACGACCCATTTGACCACCTGCTCGCCCTCTTCATCGACGGCTTCCTCGCTTCACTGGAGAAGGAGGAGATGTTGCTGCGTACCACCCCGGTGGTCAAGGGCAGCGGCTCGATCCTGGAGGTCTTCCAGTGAGCCTCTTTTCTGAATCCGACCAGAAGAGCCAACCACTCGCCTACCGCATGCGTCCCCGTACCCTCGCCGAGTACATCGGCCAGGATGCAATCATCGGCAAGGGGCGGCTGCTGAGGCGAGCCATCCAAGCCGACCAGCTCTCCTCGGTGATCTTCTACGGACCTCCGGGCACCGGCAAGACCACACTGGCGCGGGTCATCGCCAACACGACCAAGCGTCACTTCTCCACCCTCAACGCGGTGCTCAGCGGGGTCAAGGAGCTGCGAGAGGAGATCGAGGCAGCGCGCGAACGTGCCCAGTTCTACCAAAAAGGCACGATCCTCTTCATCGATGAGGTGCACCGCTGGAACAAGAGCCAGCAGGATGCGCTGCTGCCCTGGGTGGAGAATGGGACGGTGATCCTCATCGGAGCCACGACGCAAAACCCCTTCTTCGAGGTCAACGCTGCACTGGTCAGCCGCTCTCGGATCTTCCAGCTTACCAGCTTGAATGAGGTCGACCTGCACACGATTGCCATCCAAGCGCTCGGCGACAAGGAGCGCGGCTACGGCGCATGGGACGTGCAATTTGAAACGGGGGCGCTTGAACACCTCGTCAAGGTCGCCGACGGCGATGCGCGCAGCCTCCTCAATGCGCTGCAGCTCGCCGTTGAGACCAGCGGTGAGGCATTCCCCCCTCCTGAAGGATCGACCATCTCCATCACCTTTGACGCCGCCCAAGAGTCGATCCAAAAGAAGGCGGTCCTCTACGACAAGGAGGGGGACTACCACTACGATGTCATCAGCGCCTTCATCAAGTCGATCCGCGGCAGCGACCCGGACGCAGCCCTCTACTGGATGGCGCGGATGGTCAATGCCGGTGAGGACCCCAAGTACATCTTCCGCCGGATGCTGATCAGCGCCAGCGAGGATGTGGGTCTTGCCGATCCACATGCACTGGCGATTGTCCAAGCCGCCGCCGATGCTTTCGATCGTATCGGCCTGCCCGAGGGGCGCTTTCACCTCACCCAGGCAGCCCTCTATCTGGCCACCACTGCCAAGAGCAACTCGACGATGGGCTTCTTCGACGCCCTCCGGGTTGTCGAGGAGGAGAGTCAGAGTGAGGTACCCAACCACCTGCGTGACGCAAACCGCGATGCCAAGGGGTTCGGACACGGCAAGGGGTACCTCTACCCCCACGCCTACAGCGACCACTGGGTCGCCCAGCAGTACCTGCCCTCCTCGCTCAGCGGCCGGGTCTTCTACCAGCCGAGTAGCCAGGGGTGGGAAGCGGGGGTGAGCCTCCAAGTCAAACAACGCCGCGAGGAGCAACTGGAGGCGGTCGTCGACGACGCCTTTGTCGAAAACCTCACCTACTCCCCCGGCGACACGGGACGCGAGCAGTGGGTGAGGCGTACCGCAGGTGAGCGCAGCGCAATGCTCAGGCGGGTGCGCGACGAGCTCTTCAAAGGTGTGGAGAGCAAGCGCCACGATCGCATCTTGATCCTCAACGCCGGTCACGGCCTCTTGGTCTGGGAGGCGTATCGACGCACCCCCGAGGGGTTGGTCGTCGCCCAGGTCAAGAGCAACGAGGAGCGCGACTACATTGACCACTACGCCAGCTCCTTCGGTGAGTTGGAACGGCCACAGGTGATGGTCGGCCCGCCGGCTGAGGCGTTGCAACGCATTGAGGAGGGACTGCTCTTTGAGACCATCATGGCTCGCAACCTCTTCAGCCGGGCCAAGGAGGAGGGCCGTCTCATCCCACTCTTGAGGAGCCGCCTCGCCCCAAATGCCCACATCTTGCTCGCCGAGAGCGTGCCCGCCCTGGGTTCGCGCCTCTCCCACTTCGTCCCCGACGACCTCAGGCAGCTCTTCATGACTGCAGAGGTCGCACTCTATGAGGAGGCGACCAACGCACTGACCAACTGGCACAGCGAAGACCTGGCCGACCTCTTTGAAGCAGACGGCTTTTCCGTCACCTGGCGCACCATCGAAATGACTGAAGAGCGAAGGATGAGCGGCGCTGAGGTGGCACACTACCTCGAGCGCTCCTACCTGCCTGCACTCGAAAAAGCCGGGATGTCGTTTGACCGGGAGGCGCTGCTCAGAGCAGCCCGGCAGGCGCTGACCGCTCGGGCACTTGGGTGGCAGGTGCATCTGCTCTTTCTCGATGCCCACCTGCCCTGACAGTACAATTGGTTATCTGTTAACCACTTAAAAACAGTGACAAAAATTTGTTGGGGATGTTGACAAAGTATGGTCTTTGGGGCATAGTAAGCAACGTTGAAATGCACTGGTGAGCAATCACTGCTTCAGCTACCGTGGTGGAAGTAGTTCAAAGGTAGAGCACCAGATTGTGGTTCTGGCTGTTGCGGGTTCGAGTCCCGTCTTCCACCCTCCAGGGTTGAGACCGCGTTCGTAGCTCAGCTGGATAGAGCGCCGGACTTCGAATCCGTAGGCCGAAGGTTCGAATCCTTCCGAGCGCAGCATTGGTTTTTTGATAGGTAATTTTGGGCCGCTAGCTCAGCTGGTAGAGCAACAGACTCTTAATCTGTGGGTCAATGGTTCGATCCCATTGCGGCTCATACCATGGCAATCCCCGATGGGGACGGTCATGCACCGCGAGAGTGGTGAAATTGGCAGACACGCTAGACTTAGGATCTAGTACCTTACGGTGTAGGGGTTCAAGTCCCCTCTCTCGCAAGACAACCCTCCTGAGCGGCTGTCTGGACAAGCGTTTGCGAAAGTAGCTCAGTGGTAGAGCTCCACCTTGCCAAGGTGGATGTCGCGGGTTCAAGTCCCGTCTTTCGCTCTCAAGCAGTCGGAATGATCCGGCTGCTTTTTTTCGTTCCCCCACCGACAAGGACTTTGCACAATCGACGGGAGTTTGCTATACTGGCTCTACACAGGCGAAAGTAGCTCAGTGGTAGAGCTCCACCTTGCCAAGGTGGATGTCGCGGGTTCAAGTCCCGTCTTTCGCTCTCAGACAGCCGGAGAATTCCGGCTGTTTTTCATCTCTGCTCCAATTGGGAAACACCAACACGCAATGCCAGGATTCAGTGATGTCGGTGGACCTATTTTTTGGTTCGGGACAATCATCGCCTCAGTGGCGACCGTGTGGTATCAGCGTGAAGAAAACATTGACAGGCTGATGATTTTGTCTACTGGTGTTTCCTTGCTTTACAAACATTTCTTTAGCAGAAAACCACTTATATCCGACTGAAAATATAGCTATTCTTTTATAGATAATTATGGTACGCTTTTTCGTGTATTAGATACACCGATTAAGGAGATATCCCATGAAGAAGAGGCTTTCACTCGTTCTTGTTGTTCTGCTGTTGACCATGATGGTGGTGCTCACCGGTTGTGGCAAAAAGGCAGCCGCACCGGCAGTACCCGCGCCCGTCGCGCCTGCAGCACCGGCGCCTGCAGCACCGGCAGCGCCGGCAGCACCAGCCATCGATGCCGATGCCGTGTTGCTTGCAGCGGCCCAAGAGTACTTTGCTGCGCTATCGGCGAGCAACAACATGATGGCATCCGCCGAATTGAAGGCGATGCTCGACGACAACCCCGACGCCGTGGTGTTGGTCGACATCCGCTCAGCGGCCGACTTTGAGGCAG
>JALOBD010000049.1 GCA_023228445.1 Sphaerochaeta sp.
CCCTTGGCCTTGACGATGCAGTCAGCCTCGACGGGCCGATCTACAGTGATGGGGGGGCCTGCTATCTGGTCAGCCGCTACCTCCTCACAAAAGATGGGGAGGCCTGGGGCTTGTTGAGCCTCCACTACGACTTTCGCCTCTTCCTCTCCCAGATCGGCATCGATGAGCTCTCCTCTGAATACCGGTACTCGTTTACATTCACCCACCCCGGGGGAGAGGAGGTCTACCACTGGGGTGAGGAGATCGATGAGTCGAAGGCGATGACGATGGAGGCCTCTTACTCGTTTCTCAGCTGGCAGATGAGCATGGTGGCGGCAGAGCCATGGTCGAGGCAGGGGGTGGCTCGTGGTGCCCTCATCGCCGCATTGGGGGTCCTCATCTCCCCGTTGGTTGGTCTATTGGTCTACGTCTGGGTTCGACGGTACCAGCGCATGGCCCGCTACTCGATCACCGATAGCCTGACCGGCTTGCTCAACAGGCGCGAATTCTCCCGTGAGCTTGAACGTGAGTGCATCAAACAACGGCCGTTTGCCATTGCCATCATCGACATCGACAACTTCAAGGAGATCAACGATACGTGGGGCCACCTTGACGGAGATGCCGCCCTCATTCAATTTGTTGAGGCATTGAAGCACTCGGTACGCATGAGCGATACCCTCGCTCGGTTTGGCGGTGACGAGTTCATCCTCCTCTTGCGCGACTGTTATTCAACCACCGTTGTCGAACGGTTGCACGAGCGGCTCTCACCGTTTGAAGTGAAGCTCAAAGGAACCCACGTATACCTTCAGTTCTCCATGGGGGTCGCCTTCAATCCCTTTGACGGAGACGAAGCCGATCTCTTGCTCAGGGTGGCCGACCACCGCCTCTACCAGGCCAAGGTGGAAGGCAAGGGTCGGGTGTGCGCCTATTCAATGTCCGGCTCGTAGAAGAAGTACCCGAGCGCCTTGGCCGAGATGGTCTTCACCTGCCCATCGACATCGACTTGGGCGATGCCGATTGCCTCGTCGACTGAGATCACGGTCACTCTCCTTCCCACTGCGATACGCTGGCTCTGCAGGTAGGTTGCCATCCGGCTGTCAGGACAGAGGCGGCTGACTGCCAGCGGGGCGGCGATGGGGGCCTCTGTAAACGGACAGTCAGCGACGGTGAATGATGCTTGGCCACGCGTTGGTATCATGTTGCCGTTCGGGTCCTTGCTCGGGTCCCCCATTTTCGTGCTGATGGCTTGGATGAGCTGGTCGCTTGCCGCGTGTTCAAGACGCTCAGCCTCCTGATGGGCCTCTTCCCAACCCAAGCCGAGATCGGTGACCAAGAAGGTCTCAAGCAGGCGATGACGGCGCAGGATGTTCAGGCCATACCGTGCCCCTTCGACGGTGAGGGTGCACCCTTGGTGGGAGTGGTAGCGCACGTACCCCTGTTTTTCAAGCTTCTTCATCATCACCGTGGCCGTCGGGCTGGTGACCCCCAGCAGGGCAGCCAGTTGTCCGGTTGATATCTTTTTGTGTGTCGGGTCGGAGAGGTGCTTGACGATGGCTTTGAGGTAGTTCTCAGTGGTGTAGTCTGAAAGTATCGACATGGGTCTCCTTCCCACTCTCGGTGAGGTGGAAGACCTCTCCGATCTGTTCGATGAGGCCGCGACGCACACCGGTGTGAACGACCTTTCTCATGTAGCGGGGTGAGTAGTTGAACTGAAGGCGCAGGTGACCATAGGAGCACTCCGTCTCCATGTCATCCTCCTCACAGTGGTGGAGGAGGTGGTAGAGCACGATGGAGAGGGCGTATTCGAGTGCGATCCGTTGTTTGTTGCGAATCTTGGTCACGACGCCGACCGTCGGGCTGAAGAGGTATGCGGTGATGAAGAAGAGGCCCATGATCGTGGTGATGGCCCCACTGATTCCACTGTCAATCCTGATGGCCAAAAGCACGCCCAAGAGACTGCTCGCACTGCTGATGGCGAAGGTTATGAGTACCATCACCAACAGGGAGTTGGTCAAGAGCAACGCCGTGGCGGTGGGTGTGATCATGAAGGCGAGCACCAGGATTGCTCCGACCGAATCGAAGGCGCCGACGGCGGTGACGCTGGTGATGAACATCAACAGGTAGTGGAGCAACGATGGTGAGAAGCCAAGGCTCCGTGAGAGGACCGGGTCGAAGGTGGAGACCTTCAACTCCTTGAAGAGGAGCAGCATGATGGTGAGGTTCATCACCAGGATGATGGCCATCTTCACCAGGCTCTTGGGAAGGGAGTGGCCGAAGAGCATCATCCGGTCGAAGGGGGCGAAGGCGAGCTCACCGAGCAGTACCGCATCGGTGTCAAGGTGGACGTTGTTGGCATAGAGGGAGACGAGGACCACCCCGATGGAGAAGAGAGGGGGAAAGACGATGGCGATGGCCGTATCGCCCTTGACCAAGGCGCTGCGGTTCAGCGCCTCGACGGTGATGACCATCACCATGGCAAAGAGCACCGCTCCGACGATCGGATACGGGGTATTGAGCGATTGGCGGAAAAGAAAGCCGATGACGATGCCCGGTAGGATCGAATGGCTGATGGCATCGCTGATGAGGGCCATGCGTTTGAGCAAGAGGAAGATGCCCGGGATTGCGCAGGCCAGCGAGGCGAGGGTGGCAATGATGATGATCTCAGCGGTCATGGTGAACCTCCTCCAGGGCAAGGGAGGCGACTGTTGCCTCTCCTTGTTTGCTGAGCAGGTAGGCGTCTCCTTCTTTGAGGATGGCCCCCTCCTTCACCAGCTTTGCAAGGAGGCGACGCATGCTGTGGCGCTCACCCACCAAGAGGGAGATGGTGTGGTGGCTGTGGTAGAGGCCACGCTGGTCGTGGGAGCGGGAGAGCTCATCGAGGGCGAGGAGGATCCGACGCTCATCAAAGTGTCCTTGGCGCCGATACTGGCTGACCTTTTTGATGACCAACCCCCGCCTGCTGCCAAAGAGGAGGCTGATGACGACGATTGCCGTCAACACCAGCACGATGATCGGGCCGGTGGGCAGGTTCATCTCAGTGGCACTGATGAGGCTACCGACCATCCCGCTGATCCCACTGAACAGCGAGGAGAGGATCACCATCGTCTTGAGTGAGTGGGTCCACTGTCGAGCTGCTGCAGCTGGGGTGACCAGGAGGGCACTGATGAGGATTACACCCACGGTCTGCAATCCGGTGACAATGACTGCCACCAACAAGGTCGCAAAGATTGCATCGATGATCTTCCGATTAAAACCCATCACCGTGGTCGATTGCGGGTCGAAGGTGGAGCTCTTGAGCTCCTTGAAGAAGAGGATGAGGGTCAAGAGTACAACGCCTTGGACGATGGCGATGAGGGCCACGTCGCTGGCAACGATCGTGGCCGCCTGGCCGAAGATGAAACGGTCAAGGCCTGCCTGTGAGGCGTCGGGCAACTTTTGGATGTAGGTGAGCAGCAACAGACCGAAGCCGAAGAAGATTGAGAGGATGATGCCATTGGCGCCATCGCTGTCGATTTTGGTGGTACGGGTCAGTCCCATGATCGCACCGATGCCGAGGATACCGGCTATTGCAGCGCCTGAGAGCAACAGGAGGGGGTCCTTCGTCGAGGTGAGGAGGTAGGCCAAAACCACTCCGGGCAACGTGGCATGGGCGATGGCGTCACCGATGAGGCTCTCTCCGCGCAGCGTCATGAAGGAACCGATGGCCCCCGACCCAAGGCCGAGCAAGAGTGTGCCCAGCGCGACGTTGCGCAGGGTGTAGTCGAAGAAGAGGTCATACAACAGACTCATCGATCCTCCCTTTCATGGCACTGAACTTGCCCTTGTAGGCTCGTTCGAGGTTCTCTTCGGTGAAGGTGCGTTCGATCGGGCCGTCGGCGATGGTGTGGACGTTGAGCAGGATGACGTGATCAAAGTACGACTTGACCGTCAAGAGGTCGTGGTGGACGATGACCAGCGTCTTGCCCGCCTGTTGCAGGTCTCTGAGCACGGCGAGGATCGCCTGTTCGGTGGCGGCGTCAACGCCGGCGAAGGGCTCATCCATCAAGAGGATGTTCGCATCCTGCACCAAGGCCCGGGCGATGAAGGTGCGCTGTTGCTGTCCACCGCTGAGCTCGCTGATCTGGCGATTGGCGAACTCGACCATCCCGACCTTTTCAAGCGCTGACATCGCCTTCTCCCGCTCACGTCGCCCCGGCTTCCTGATCCATCCCAGCGCTCCGTAGGATCCCATCATCACCACATCGTGTACCGTGGTGGGGAAATCCCAATCGACCTCGCTGCGCTGCGGAACGTAGGCAACCGAACGACGCATCTCATCAAGCGGGCGACCGAAGAAGGTCACCGTGCCCGAAGAGATTGGCACGAGGCGGAGCATCGCCTTGATCAGCGTTGACTTGCCAGCCCCGTTGGGTCCGACGATAGCGCTGATCACCCCTTCAGGGATGGAGAGATCGATATCCCAGAGTACCGGGTTGTGGTGGTAGGCGACCGTCAGGTCCTCTACTTCGATGGCTATCTGTGGTTCATGGTTCATTGACTCTGTCCTCTTGTGCTCCCAAGGCATTGACGATGGTGTTGATATTGTGCATGACCATTCCTTTGAAGGTCCCCTCGAAGGTTCCTCGGTCCCCCATTGCGTCGCTGAAGAGCTCGCCGCCGATGGTAATCTCAAACCCACGGGATTGGACGGCTTGCTGTAACGAGTGGACCATCCGCTTGGGTACCGAGGTCTCGATGAAGATGGCGGGTATCTTGTGTTCGGCGATGTAGGTGGCAAGCTCCTGGACGTTGCGCGTCCCCGCTTCGCTTACGGTGGAGATGCCCTGCATCCCCTTTACCTCAAAGCCGTAGGCACGGCCGAAGTACTCAAAGGCGTCGTGGGCGGTGATGAGGATCCGTTGTTCAGGCGCAAGGGTGATGGCCATCTGGTGGACATAGGCATCCAGTTCAACCAGTTCTGCGCGATAGCGATGGTAGTTCTCCTCGATGGCTACCCGGTGCTCGGGCAACAACCCAACCAATGCCTGGTGGGCGGCATCGACGGCGTAGAGCCAGAGCGAGACATCGAACCACACGTGGGGATCGCCGGTAAAAAGGTGTTCGGGAGGAATTGCCTCACTGACTGCCACCGTCGGTTTCATTGTGCTGAGTGCCTCCAGCACATCGCCCATCTTCCCTTCGAGGTGGAGACCTCCATAGAGGATCAAGGCAGCCCTGTCCAACTTCTGTACATCGCTTGCGGTTGCCTTGTAGAGGTGGGGGTCCACCCCCGGGCCCATGAGTGCGGTGACGTTCACATAGTCGCCTGCAAGGTTCTCAGCAATATCAGCGATCATGCCGATGGTGGTGACCACACTGGGCCTGCCATCATCGGCCACCTTGGCACAGCCCGAAAGGACGATGAGGATGAGTGCGATCATGATGAGCCGTGTGCCCAAGGGTGTGAGGTGACCTTTCATACCTCTACGATGCAGTAAAATTTTAGGTATGTCAATATAATTATATTGGTAATACTAAAATTTATATTACCATGATTGAAGCAAAACGGATATCTTTGGCCCTTAGGTGGTGTAGATGTGTTCGTGATTGGAGGTGCCCACTATGTGGAGAGTCGATTGGTACTGCACTACCAATTTTTGAAATTATTTGAGAGAGCGGAATAGAGATGTGCAATGGTGATTGGATGAGCATAGGAACAGAAACATATAGACAAATTCTAGCAAGGCGTGCCAGAGAAATGCTTCACAGAAAAGCGCTAAAGAGGAAACGAAAAAATTGGCATCCACGTCCAGCACGACCATTGAAAGAGTGCGTAAGACTCCCTGGTTCATTGGAGACGTATTCTGATGTCAAACTTTCACAAGCCTTGACAGCATTCAATCAGATTCTTGAAAATCCAAAGAAGATTTTGGATTTTAGGTCAGTGGGTCAAATATCCATACCTGCTGGTTTGATTCTAAAAGGGTTTTTCGACGAGTACGAAATGATTTACCATTGCAAACCATTAATCATTAGGCCTCAGGATGAAAAAATCAGAGCAGTGTTGAAATACTTGCAACTTGCTTCATGTGACGTGAATTGCGAGCAGGGTCCGGATATTGTGTGCTGGAACCTATTTGAATGGGACCAACAACAGCCATCTTCTGCCGAGGAAGATATTCCCATACTTTTAGTGAATGATAGTATTCCTGACTGCTTACGCGACGTGACTTTGAGACACCTTGATCAGACACAGGTAGCATCTGCAGTTGCCGAAGCGCTCTTCAATTGCAGAGAGCATGCATATCAAGGGCCAAAGGCCAATGTCAGATTCCAGAAGTGGTACCTTGGCTTTGGAACGTTTCCACACACGAGCCACGAAACAGTTACTTTTTGCATATACGACAAAGGACAAGGGTTTCGCAGTAGTTTACAAAGCAAGCAAAGAAAAATCGACACGCTCATTGACGCATTCAGTACCGATGCTGCCCTGCTGGAGTTTGCAGCAAAAGGTCTAACAGGTGTCCGGGAGGGAGGTGAAAAGGGAAGAGGAAAAGGATTGAGAACAACTGCCGATCGAGTCAGTCAAGCCAACGGATACTTTTTGATTTTAAGTGACAAAGGATTGTACGTTGAAAGTTCATCCGAAGGCAATCCAGTAGGCACTAAAGAGAGCAGAATAGCCAACCTTCAAGGTTCGCTGATTGTATTTTCGTTCCCGGTTTCTTATAGTAATACTGGGATGAGTAATGATAGAAAGAGAGAATAACATTATGGTAATACAAGATATAGCTCCTCAGTTTACGTATCAAGGGCCTCGTTTCAAAGAGCTGGGGCCTAATTCTGGAGAGGAGTTCAGAGACGATTATTTGATTCCATGGCTTATCGAGAACCATGACGATAAACAAGCCGTCATAGATTTTGCTGGCACCCGGATGTTCTCCCCATCCTTTCTTGAGGAAGCATTCGGTGGTGCTGTGCGAAAAGGTTATGGAGAGAAGATACGTCAAATCAAGTTTTTAAACGTGCCAAGGACATGGGGAAACGACTTGAGAAAGTATATCTCTGAAGCGTTGCGATACGTCAGGTGAGTTTCCTATGACACATGCAATGGAGGTTGGTATCGGTATTCTTGGTGTGTTGATAGGGGTGTTCATGACGAATTATTACACCAAGAAGCGTGAGTGGTATCTTGCAAAGGAGAGCCTCTTATCACATATCTCATAGATGTACCTCGAACTAGAAGCCATGGCAAAGGCTCCGGGCACCGTTAATCACTATTCTGTTCAATTTCTTTTTACAAAAGAAGCTGGCTATATCAAAAATGTTGGTACGTACTTTGGATCGAAGCGTACACTATTATATGTAGTATCCGACCAACTTTTTGAAGGATTCAAAGAACTGATTTTGGATGCGAGGAATGAGCGTGTGTTACTTATTGAAGGTACGAAAGGAAGTCAATACCCGCAGTTCAATAGGCAAGTCCAAGAGATTGTCTTTCATGCATACGATGCCATAGTGAAACAGTCAAATAAAACCACATAGTGTATGAAAAATGAAAACAAGGTGAATTATGCCCACGTTGGCATCAGTTTGTTGAAGTAGTGCGGTACGCCTGAAAAGGTTTCTGATTATCACTCTCGTACGTGTGCACGTAACCAAAAAGAGTAAAGAAGAGAGTATATTCCCTTGTCAATATCGACAGGCCGGCAAACGCCGGCCTGTCTGTGGGAGCCGGTGATCTGGCCGCCCCGGTCACATCCCCTGCTCTAGGGCGAGGGTGACGGTGGTGCGGTCGCTGACCTCAGCCGGTCCGAAGTACTGGATGGCGCCGGGGTAGACGAACGCCGTCTCGATGGCCCATGCCTGTCGTTGGCTTGCGAAGTACTTGAAAGGCTCACCTTCCAGGTCGACCAGCGCCTTCTCGATGACTGGCTTGGGCTCACCGTGGCGGACTTCGATGTTCATCATCATCGTGATGGGAATACCGCCTGCATGCCAGTGGTGCGCGGCCTTGGTCAGGCCGGTAACACTGGAGATGTAGCCGGTGAGGCCGCTTGCGATGAGCAAGAAGGCGTTGTAGCCGAGGCTGTAGCAGTAGTCGCTGTCGAAGTTTGTCGGGAAGGCGCAGCGTCCCTCGTAGCCGAAGAAGTGGGTCATCGAGCTGAATTTACCGCGGTAATTTCCCTCACGCTTCATCTTGGCGAGCCGGGACTCGACCATCTCGGCGAGCAGCTTGTCGGTCTCGATGCGGGAGACCTGCACGTTGCCATGGGGGTCACGGTCCATGAGCAGCTGCTCTTTGATGGAGGTGGGCAGGATTGAGAATGCATCAGCTGATGCTTCGCTCAGGCGCGCTGCGACGAAGTCGATCTTCTCATTGCCCTTGCTGATGGTGTTGAAGGCCTCCGCCTCCTTGGCCAAAAGGTCGTTGACCTCGCTGATGAGGACCTTGATCTCCGGGATGAATTCGATCACCCCCTCAGGGATGATGGCGATGCCGAAGTTCAGTCCCTTCTCGGCTCGGGCACTGATGACCTGGGCCATCTCATCGACGATGGACTTCAGGCTCTGCTTCTTTGCCGCCACCTCCTCTCCGATGAGGCAGATGTTCGGTTGTGTCTCAAGCGCGCACTCCAAGGCGATGTGGCTGGCGCTTCGGCCCATGACCTTGATGAAGTGCCAGTACTTCTTGGCACTATTGGAGTCGCGCGCGATGTTGCCGATCAGCTCACTGTACGTCTTGGTGGCGGTGTCGAAACCGAAGGAGATCTCGATGAACTCATTCTTCAGGTCCCCGTCGATCGTCTTGGGACATCCGATGACCTGGATAGGATAGCGCTTCTCCAAAAAATACTCGGCCAGCACCGCGGCGTTGGTGTTGGAGTCGTCGCCCCCGATGATCACCAGCGCCTTGATGTCGTGTGAGAGGCAGACCTCTGCACATCGCTCAAACTGATCGCGTGTCTCCAGCTTGGTGCGTCCGCTTCCGATGATGTCAAACCCTCCCGTGTTGCGGAATGGGTCGAGGTAATCGCGATCGATGATCGTATAGGAGTCCTCCAGGATACCGGAGGGACCACCCTTGAAGCCGTAGAGTTGGTTGTCAGGGTTGGCAGCCTTCATTGCATCGAAGAGCCCGCTGATGACGTTGTGTCCACCGGGGGCTTGCCCGCCGCTGAGGATTACCCCGACATTACGCTTCTCAGCGATGGTGGCGTTGGTACCTTTGGCAAACGAGACACGGCTCTTGCCATAGGTGTGGGGGAAGAGAGCCTTGATCGAATCTTGGTCGCGTTTGGGAGCGGTCTTCTCGCCATAGACGGCGGTGATGGTGGTGATATCCTCGCTGAGAATCTTCGGCAATTTGGGCTCATAGCCGTGGCGAAGTTGTTGTAATGGTGAGATTTCCATGGTGTACTCCTGGGTTTTCGTGATTCGTTTCTCCCGGCATCATAGACTGAAAATCCCCTCAACTTCAAGCACAGCCCTTGTCTGATGGGCGTCCCTTCGGTAGGCTTGGGTATGCGCAAACTCTACATCGACGCCGATTCGGTACCCATCCAAATTCGGGCCATCATCCTCAGGCGGGTAGTCAAGGAGGAGTTGACCACGATCTTTGTCGCCGACCGGCCGCTGAGGGACGTCAACACCGCCTGCCAGCAACATACCGCCCTTCTTCGCCGTGCAGCCAAGGAGGAGGGCGAGGAGGATGAAGCGCGCCTTCGGGCGATCCGTAGCCCCATCGCCATGGTGGTGGTGGCCGCAGGCCTCGACAGCGCCGACAACTGGATTGTCGAGCATGCCGAGAGCGGGTCGGTTGCGATCACCCACGACATACCGCTTGCAAGCCGGTTGGTGCAGCAGGGTTTGGTGGTCCTCGATGACCGCGGAGGCGTCTACACCAGCGATAATGTCGGTGAGCGGCTCTCAATGCGCAACCTCATGGGACAGTTACGCGAGATGGGGATCTACAGCGAACAGCACAAGCGGGTGGACAACCGCCAGGTCAAGGCGTTCAGCGACGCATTCGACGGGGTGTTGAACAAGCTGTTGAAGCAATCATAGCCCGCTTTGCCCTAAGAGGGTGTGAAGAGACCCATCACGCTGCTATACCACAACCCCACTGAACGCGAACGCCTGATGGCTCGCCTCGCCCACCTCTCCAATCTCACCATCACTCCAGTGCGGTGGAGAGCGGTGGGGGAGGCCTCCGGTGCGGTGCCGATGGTCTGCTGGTGTGCCGATGTGATCAGCGCCCTCAGTGCCAAGGATCTGGTCACCGAGGCGCTGCTCGTCCTCCATCCCGGCCAAGGGGGTCCGCTCTTCTCGCTCTTGGAGGATGAGCGGTGCGCCACCTGCGCCATCGCCGAGAGCGATGAGCTCATTGTCCAGAAGATCGAACGCCTGCGGTTTCCACAGGCGTATCGGGATAGAGTGGGGGAGGCCGGCACGTACCTGACCGAGCGGGAAGCAGATGTGGTGCGCCTTCTCGTCAGTGGTCTCGACACTGGCCAGATTGCCGAGCGCTTGGGTATCAAGGCAGCGACGGTCACCGCCCACAAGAAGCACATCTTCCTCAAGAGCGGAGTGAGAAACACCGCTCAGTTGGTCGCCTGGGCCTTGATCAGAAATCGGCCAGGCGGGGAGCGCGGGGGTACGGTATGACGTCCCGGATGTTGCCCATGCCGGTGACGTACTGCACCAAGCGTTCGAAGCCCAGGCCGAAGCCGGCGTGCGGCACTGAGCCGAAACGCCTCAAGTCGAGGTACCACCAGTAGTCGGCAGGGTCGAGGTCCATCTCGACCATCCGGGCGACCAAGGTGTCGTAGTCGGCCTCCCTCTCGCTGCCACCGATGATCTCGCCGAGGCGGGGGACCAGTACGTCCATGCCTCGCACCGTCTTCCCATCGGCGTTGAGCTTCATGTAGAACGCCTTGATCTCTTTGGGGTAGTCAGTGACGATCGCCGGGCTCTTGGCGATGACCTCGGTGATGAACTTCTCGTGCTCGCTCTGGAGGTCGACGCCCCACGTTACCGGGTAGTCGAAGTGGTCGTTGTGCTTCTCCAGCTCCTTGACCGCATCGGTGTAGGTCAGGTGGACGAACGGGGTCTCGACGATCTTGGCCAGCGTCTCTTGCATACCGGCCTCGACGAACTTGCTGAAGAACTCCATGTCCTCGCCGCATTGGTCGAGCACCGCACCAAAGAGGTGCTTGAGGAACTCCTCGGCGATGGCCATGTTCCCCTCAAGCGTGCAGAAAGCCATCTCCGGTTCCACCATCCAGAATTCAGAGAGGTGGCGTGTGGTGTTGGAGTTCTCGGCGCGGAAGGTCGGACCGAAGGTGTAGATATTCTTCATCGCCATGGCATACGTCTCGCCTTCGAGCTGCCCGCTGACGGTGAGGAAGGATTGGCGGGCGAAGAAGTCCTCGTGCCAATCGACACCGCCCTCGGCGGTCTTGGGGACATTGGCAAGGTCGAGGGTCGTCACCTGGAACATCTGGCCGGCCCCCTCTGCATCGCTTGCGCTGATGATCGGGGTGTGGACCCAGATGAAGCCGCGCTCTTGGAAGTACTGGTGGATGGCATAGCTGAGCACGTTGCGAACCCGGGTCACCGCACCGAAGGTATTGGTCCTCGCCCTGAGGTGGGCGATTTCGCGCAGGTATTCGAGGCTGTGGCGCTTCTTCTGCAGCGGGTACGTATCAGGAGGGCAGGGACCGACCAACTGGAGGCTTGACGCGGCCATCTCGACGGCCTGGCTGGCGCCCTGGCTTGTTACAATGGCGCCGGTGGCGATGATGGAGGCACCGGTTGAGATCGAGTCGAGGAGCGCTTGGTCACCGAGTTGTCCCTTGTCGATGACGATCTGCAGGCCTTTGAGCGTCGACCCGTCGTTGACCTCGAGAAAACAGACATGCTTGCTCTCACGCTTGGTGCGTACCCAGCCTTCGACGGTGAGGATCTCACTGCCCGGCTCTCGTTGCAACAGGGTGCTGATTCGTTCCTTCATGACACGGTGCTCCTTCCTAGAGGGCCATTATGGGAGCTTTTGGTTGTGTGAGTCAATGATTTGGGAAAATGGCTTATATTGACAGATTGACAGATAGTGAAGGAGTGTATATAAAGAATGTACCATTTACCATATGTGGAGGGCACGATGTACCAGACCATCCCCCAACTCTTCTCCCAAATAGCCCGCACCTATCCAGCCTATACAGCACAGATGTACAAGACCAAGGACGGGACCTTCAGCTCGGTTACCTACGCCGAACTCGCCAGCGAGGTTGAGAGCCTTGCCAGCGCGCTCTCCACCCTCGGTGTCAAGCGCGGTGATGCAGTCGGCCTGATCAGCGACAACCGCAAGGAGTGGCTTGCCAGTGATCTGGCCATCCTCACCCTCGGTGGAGCCGATGTACCTCGCGGGCGCGATGCCATGCCCTACGAAGTCTCCTTCATCCTCTCGACCACCGAGGCGGAGTTTTGCTTTGTGGAGAACGAAGGCCAGCTCAACAAGGTCCTCGGCCTTGCCTCCAGCCTCCCTGCGCTGAAGACGATCATCGTCATGGATGATGAGTATACCCAAAGCGGAGACGGGGAAGGGGAGATCACCATCCTGCGTTACGCTGACCTGGTACGCCAAGGGCGGTCAGAGCTTGATGACAGCGCTCGGGCAGCCTTCATCAAGGGGGAGCGTGAGCAGGGATCGAGCGATGAGGTGGCCACCATCATCTTCACCAGCGGCACCACCGGCGACCCGAAGGGAGTGATGCTCACCCACACAAACTTCGCCTATCAGTTGGTCGCGGTCCCCAAGTTGATCAAGCGTCTTGAGCCGGGCCAACGCTGGCTCAGCGTGTTGCCCGTCTGGCACTCCTTTGAGCGTATCCTGCAGTACGTTATCGTCAGCCAGGCATCGACCATCGCCTACTCCAAGCCGCTTGGCTCGGTGTTGCTGGCAGACCTCGCACAGGTCAATCCTCACTTCATGGGCTCGGTCCCCCGAATCTGGGAGGCAGTCAAGGCAGGGGTCTTCTCCAGCATGAAGAACAAGAGTGCGGTGGTCAAAGGGATGTTCTCCTTCTTTGTGAAGGTGGCCAGCGCCTACAGCCACAACAAGGACCTCTTTTTTGCAAAGGTGGCGACATTCAAGAAGCGCAGCCGCATCCTCGACGTGATTCGCTCCACCCTCCCGATGATACTCCTCCACCCGCTCTATAGGCTCGGTGACAAGTTGGTCTTCAGTCAGGTCAAGGCGAAGCTTGGCACCTCCTTCATCGCCGGGGTAAGTGGCGGCGGTTCGTTGCCTGCCGGTGTCGACCTCTTCTTCGCCTCCATCGGCATCACGCTGCTCGATGGCTACGGGCTTACCGAGACCGCTCCGGTCATCGGGGTACGTCCGCTCATCGGCGGGGTGAAGCGCACCATGACGGTGCTCGAGGGTACCGAGGTACGCATCGTCGACGAGGGGGGCCACGATGTACAACCTGGAGAGAAGGGTCTCATGCTGGTGCGCGGGCCGCAGGTGATGAAGGGCTACTACAAGTGTGCCGACTTGACGAAGAAGGTCCTCACCGACGACGGTTGGCTCGACACCGGGGATCTGGCCATGTGGACCCACAAGGGCGAGTTCGCCATCGCCGGGCGGGCGAAGGACACCATTGTCCTCTCCGGCGGCGAAAACCTCGAGCCGGTTCCCATCGAGGCCAAGCTCTGCGAGAGCGAATACATCGAGAGTGCGGTCGTGCTCGGCCAGGACAAACGCTTCCTTGGAGCCCTGATCGTACTCAACAAGGCCCGAATCGAGGAGTACCTCAAGGAGAAGGGGATCCCCTACCTCTCCGACCGGCTTGCACAGATGAACGAGGTGAAGGCGTTGATCGAGAAGACGATCAGTGAGATCATCAGCAGCAAACAAGGCTTCAAGAGCTTTGAGCACATCGTTCGCTTCAAGCTGCTCGGACAGAGCTTTGAGGTCGGTCGGGAGCTTTCGGCGAAACAAGAGCTCAAGCGTTTTGAGATCAACCGCCTCTACGAGGGGGAGATTGCCGAGCTCTTTGTCAGCTAAGCTTCCTTGCCTTTTTGCCCACTGTTGTATACGATTGTTTTTGTGATACAGATCATCGGGACAAAGAAAGATCGAGAGACTGCCAAGGCGATCCGTTTCTGCAAGGAGCGTTCGATCGCCTGCCAGCTCGTAGACCTCTCCCAACGCCCGCTTTCACC
>JALOBD010000050.1 GCA_023228445.1 Sphaerochaeta sp.
CGTTTTTTTTCTTACAGGATATAGACTTACAACATATGTCAGTGACATATGTTCTCTTTTGGAGCAATGTGTTTTGTCACCTGTCAGCGTATGCAGACATCTTTTTCTGTCTAATTGCTTATGTATTTGTAAATTGATATTTTGCAATACATTTTAGACACATATATAATTGTGACAAATGCCATCTGTTTCCAGGCCACACCATATTGGACACAATTAGGTTGTGTCCACACTCACAGATGCCAATATTTGTCAAAAATGCCCCAAAATGACCGTGGAAGGGAGAAAACGGGGACACACCGAGGGGAGAGCGTGCACACCCAGGACGATCGAACACCTCCCCCTCGCCTCTCAGCATGCCTCAATTTCTCTAGGTATGTCTCTCGGTTGAGTCTTTTTAGCCGGCAGCGGAGACAGTAAGAAGCCCACCAGCGGCGCCGGTGGGCAGATCATGGGTGTATGTGGCTGTCCATGGCAATATCTTCTTCTTACAAATCCAAAATCGCCCGGACACCGTTGACCTTGATCTCAATATCGGGTTCAACGTCATCAGCCAATCCGAAGTCCAGCAAAGCCATCACAACGGTGTAGGTGCCACTGGGAACCTCCTCCGGGTCGGGGCTGTTGATTTTCAAGGTCATGTTCACATCGACCTTGCCGATATCGATGATTGCCGTCGCCGTACCGTTGATGATGAGGTCGTTGGGACTGATGAAATTTGGCAGTTCAGCCTTTTTTTCAGGTGAAAGATCATTACCGTCCAAGAGCGCGGCCACGGACGCTCCGAAATCGAAGTCAATCCATTTCACCGTTATTTCATTGTCACCCTCCTCTGGAATTACTTCCAGCTGATCAATATCGATCTGTTCTGCGACATAGATCATCGTATGCAGCAGGGTCAAGAAGGAGAGACCGGCTACCGTATCGGTCTGATCCTGGGTCAAGAGCGTGACTTGCGCATCACAACTTACCACCAGCACGCTGACGATGAGCAGTACCAGTATGATTGTTCGCATATGCCTCATGTGCATCCTCCTGGGTGTTAGTAGTTATTGTATAGTAAACTACTAAGATATAGAAAGGAATACGTACACACAGCGATATATGTAAATTTTTATGGGTGGAGAATATAGGGTTATTTTAGGTTTTTGGCAAATAATAGGCAGAGTTTTGATGAATATAGATATTTTTATCGTTCATAATACATTAGTATTTTACTAGTATTTATAGCGTATCAACGGCTGATTTTTGAGAGTCTCAGCGCATAAAGGAGCACACTCATATGATGGGGGGCAGTAATCGCCCTCTATTGATCATGGCAATCGTGTGGCTCGCCTCAGCTGCAAGAAGTGCAACTATCTTCTGCACTACGAATATAACTATCAGGTGCTGGGCTTCTCCTCCTATCCTGTGCAAAAAGATCGAGAGGAGGAAATTCCATGGAAGAGAAATCTGAGGAGAAGACCACGGTGACAACGGGCCAGGCGATCATGCTCTCAAGTTTTTTCTTGGTCATGCTCTTCATCTTCGCCTTCGGGTGCTATGGGTGTGCCTATCAGTCACCGTTGACGGTTGTCGGCACCGAGGAAGGGCATGCCACCTTGGTCCGCCTCGCCGGCACCACGTGGAGGCTTGACACCGAAGCCGGGGAGCCGGACATCCCGGAGTTGTACGGCCTGGTCATCACCGACCTCGCCTTCGAGGAGGAGGTCAATGACGACGGCTCGCTGAACATGGTCATGGAGGTCAAGGGAAAGCTTCCCGTCCAGGGGGCGCTACGCTACGACGAGGACCTTGGCATCATCCTCATCTACAACACCCTGGAGACGCTGGTCAGGGCCTCGTGGTCGAGCAGCAAGGATGGAAAGACCGAGACCATCACCTTTCGAGGCGGGGACTCGAACATCCAATGCTACTACCTGAAGATTTGATCACACCTGCTGCGGGGCTTCCGGCACGCTTCCAGCTCTGCTTCTTGGCGCCGGTCGTCCCGCCTTTATCCACTACCGTCATTTCTCTGGGTACGGACCCTTGCCATCGTCGCTCTCGGTGGCATGGGTTCTCCTCTTTCTGATCAAGACAATGTGGGTGGTGACAATTACTCCGATGATGGGGAGGATGATATAGACCACCGTCGAGCGGGCGATTGTCATGCTGATGGCAAGGCCGAGCCAGAGCCAGAGGATGGCCAAAACCTTTGTCCGGGTGGGAACTCCGTCACCGGTTCTCCAGTGACGCAGGTAGCTGCCCAGCACCCGGCTCTCTTCGAGGCGGCGGGCAAGCTTTGCACTGGAGAGGGAGTAGCACGCTGAGGCGAGGAGGAGGAAGGGGGTGGTGGGCAAGAGAGGCACCACGATCCCGATGGCCCCGAGGAGCACGAACAGCGAGCCCAAGATCATCAAGAGGGTGCGACGCACCCTCCGGGTCACTCTCTTGGGAGATTCAGTATCCATCTTCGCAATCGGCCAAAATGGGGCTCGTCTGCCAATGCTAGTGGGTGAAGAGCCAGTAGAGGCCCCACACGATGGCGATGAGCAGGAGGATGACCGGGGTGAAGACGAGGAAGGCACTGACGAGCATGGCGAAGAAGTCGCCCTTCTCCAGCTTCTCCTTGCCCTCCTCCTTCAATCGTTTCTCGGCGCCCTCCACGTCCAGCACCCGCTTGATCTTCTTCGGAAAGAACATCGCATCACTCCTGTTGCTCGGTCAAGGGGTGGTGGCAGGCCACGAAGTGGTCTTTTTCCAACTCCCGCCACTGGGGCACCACGTGTGTGCAGATCTCGGTCTTGTAGCGGCAACGGGTGTGGAACTTACACCCGGCAGGTGGTTTGATGGGTGAGGGGATGTCCCCTTCGAGCAGCTGGATCTCCCCCTCCTCTCTGCGGTCGGTGGTGGGGATGGCGGCCAGCAGTGCCTCGGTGTAGGGGTGCATCGTCCGGGTGAAGATCTTCTCGGCCGGCGCAAGCTCGACGATGTTGCCCAGGTACATCACCCCGATGCGGTCGCTGATGTACTTGACCACCGCCAAGTCGTGGCTGATGAAGAGGTAGGTGAGCTTGCTGCGCTCCTTCAGCTCCCTGAGCAGGTTGATGATCTGGGCTTGGATCGAGACGTCCAGTGCACTGACCGCCTCATCGCAGACGATGAAGCGGGGGTTGAGGGCCAGCGACCGGGCGATGCCGATCCTCTGGCGCTGTCCGCCACTGAACTGGTGGGGGTAGCGGTGGATCATATAGGGGGCAAGACCGCACTCCTCCATGACCTTCATCACATACTCCTGCATCTCCGGCCCGTCTTGCTTGAAGAAGCGGTGGGCCAAGAGCCCCTCGCCGATGATCTGGCCCACCGTCATGCGGGGGTTGAGCGACGAGTAGGGATCCTGGAAGATCAGCTGCATCTCCTGGCGCAGGAGGCGCATCTCGCTGAAGGTGAGCCGGCTCACATCGATGCCGTTGTCACGCAGCGCCTCGTGGTGGGCGAACTCCTCGCTGTCGTGGTACTCAGCGCGCTTTGCATCGAGGTTGGCATGGGCCCTTTTGATCAGCTCGGCCACCTCCACCTGACGGGCACGATCCGCCTCCTGCTGGGCGTTCAGCTTCTCCAGCTGTCCCTCCTTTGTGGCAGTGGAGCGCCCCTTCTTCTTCGCCGCCCGGATGGAGCGTTCGAGTTCGGCGATTGTGAGCGCACGGTCCTTGATCTTCTCATCCCCCTCATGGTGGGAGCGGCTGTGGTGGTAGAGGTCGAACAAGAGCGGGGTGAATGAGGCAAGGTCCTCCTCGATGAAGAAGCCGCCGATGAGCTGCACGATGTCCAGGTAGGCGATACGGTAGCGCTTCTCAGCCTCTTGTGCGGCGTTCTGGGCGATGTAGACGCGCTCCTGCTCAGCCTTCTCATCGCCTTGGAGGCGTTCGTACTCACCGAGCGCCTTGTCGTACGCCTCCTTCAGCGTGGCAAGTTGCTCCTTGTGCTTGGCCAGGTTGGTGATTGTCTCCTTGACGTAGCGGGGGGCAAGGTCCTCAAGGCCCATGCCGTAGTAGAGGGTCTTTCCGTCGGTCTGTCGGTAGAGCTGCAGGAGGGTGCGCCCGAAGGTGGACTTGCCACACCCGCTCTCGCCCACCAGGCCGAGCGTCTCTCCGGCGTAGATCTCCAAGTCCACGCCGTCGACTGCCCGCACGAAGAGACCTTTGGTCTTCAGCGGGAAGTGTTGTTTGAGGTTCCGGATCTTGAAGAGGATGGTATCATTGCTCATGGCGTGCCTTCTTGTCGGGGTAGAAGCAGCGGATGGTATGTCCCGTTCCCACTGCAGTCAGTTCAGGGTGCTCAGAACGGCACTTGTCGGTGGCGTACTTGCACCGGGGGGCGAAAAAGCACCCGGTCGGCAGGTCCAGTGGATGGGGCACCGTGCCGGGAATCACCTCGAGCTTGGTCTGCACCGCCGTCTCGAGACGGGGGATGGAGAGCATGAGGCCCTCGGTGTAGGGGTGGGAGTAGCGCCCGTCGGTGAAGATCACATCGACGGGGGCCATCTCGACCACCTCGCCGCTGTACATCACCGCCACATCATCGGCCATCTGGTTGATGACCCCCAAATCGTGGGTGATGAAGAGGATCGCCGTCCCCTTCTCCTTCTGCAGGTCGTTCATCAGCTTGAGGATCTGGGCCTGAATGGTGACGTCCAAGGCGGTGGTCGGCTCATCGGCGATGAGGAGGTCGGGCTTGCAGGCGAGCGCCATGGCGATCATCACGCGCTGCCTCATGCCGCCGGAGAGCTGGTGGGGGTACTGCTTGGCCACCTGTTCAGGGTTGGGGATCTTTACGTCGGCGAGCATCCTGATCGACTCCTCCCCAGCCGTCTTCTTGTCCATCTCCTGGTGGACCATGAACGCCTCGCTGATCTGCCGCTCAACGGTGAAGACCGGGTTGAGGCTGGTCATCGGCTCCTGGAAGATCACAGAGATGGCGTTGCCGCGGATCGCGTACATCTCCTTTTCGTCGAGGGTGGTCAGCTCCCGCCCTTTGAAGGTGATGGAGCCCGATGCGATGTAGCCGTTGCCATCGAGCAGTCGGAGGATCGACATGGCCGAGACTGACTTGCCGCAGCCGCTCTCGCCGACCACCCCCAGCGTCCTACCCGCCTCTACGGCGTACGAGACGCCGTTGACGGCCTTGACGATCCCCCGCTTGGTGGTGAAGTAGGTGTGGAGGTCTTTCAATTCCAATAGTATCGACACAGCTGTCTCCTATCTGTCGTTTGATTTTGGGTCGATGGCATCGCGCATGCCGTCGCCCGCCATGTTGATGCTCACCGTACAGAGGCTCAGCGCGATGGCCGGGAAGACCCAGCGCCACCAGTACTGGCTCATGACGGTCGAGTCGTTGCAGCCATAGAGCATGTTGCCCCAGGTGGCGTTGGGCTCGTTGACCCCGAAGCCGAGGTAGGAGAGCGACGACTCATAGAGCATGCACAGCGCAAAGCTGAGGGTGAGGTTGACCAACACCACCGTGATGACGTTGGGCAGGATGTGGCGGAAGATGATCTTGATCTCGGTGATGCCCATCGCCTTGGCGGCGGTGACGAACTCCTGCTCCCGGGCGGCGAGGATCTGGCCGCGCACCAGGCGGGCCAGTGACGGCCAGGAGAGGAGGCCCAAGATCACCATGATCATCGAGATGCGTCCCGTCTCGCTGATCCGGCTGCCGATGATGGCGCTGAGGATCATGGCCAACGGGAGGAAGGGGATGGCGTTGACCACCTCGGCTAAGCGCATCAGCAGCATGTCGGTCCGCCCGCCGTAGTAGCCGGAGAAGGAGCCGAGGATGATGCCGATGATGCCGCTGATGATCACGGCGATGGCCCCGATGGTCAGCGTGACCCGCCCGCCGGTCAAGAGGCGGGTGAAGAGGTCGCGCCCATACTGATCGGTGCCCATGAGGTACCCCTTCAGTCCCCAGGTAAAGATCTTGCCATCCTTGTCGATGGCGTAGTTCTGGAAGTACGAGGAGGAGATGGCGACGATGTTCTTGAGCTTCGGCGCCGTGCCCTGGCCGTAGTTGTTCCATCCCCAGCTTGTCACCGTCCCGTCATCGAGGAGGGCGGTATAGTGACCCCGTCCTGCACTGATGGCAATCGCCTTGCCCTGGATGTGGGCGGGAATCTGCTGCACGCCGTGGTCCTCACCGCCCCAAACGTAGACGTTCTTGTCATCGGTCACCGCTGCGGCAGAGCGCTCGGTGACGGCGATGTCCACCACCCTGCCCTGGATCTCGCCGGGGATGTAGGAGAAGGGGGTCTCACGTGAGGAGAGGACCACTACTTCTTTTTCCCGGGTGGTGGCCATGGCCAGCGAGGTGTTGGCCACCATCTTGGTGAAGGAGCCTTGCCGATCAGCAGGTACCGGAATGGTGATGAGGTTGGTGTTGCCCCACACGTGGATGACGCCGCCCTCGGTGAGGGCCATCGAGATCTGGTGGCCGGCGAGGACTTGCACCACACGCTGGGCCGAGAGGAGGGGTGGAATCGCATTCAGCGTGAAGCGGTCGTTGCCCCAGGTGTGGACACGCCCGTTCGCATCGAGGGCGAGGGCGTGGTCGAGGCCTGCGGAGACCTGGACGAACTTGGCAGTGGAGGTGGGCAGCTTCTGCTGCTTGGCAGCCAGTGTCCCCCACTGATAGATCTTGCCGTTCACATCGACGCCGACGCCATAGACCGAGCCGCCGTCGATGGAGACGACCGCGCCGTCCAGCTCCTTTGCATAGCGCATGAACGAGGAGGAGGGCTTGGTGTTCTTTTGTGTCGGATCCTGGAACTTGATGTCCATGGGGAAGAAGATCGGCATGAGGAAGACGGCGAGGAAGATGGCAGCAAAGATGTAGAGGCCGAGCATGGCGCTCCACTTCTCTCTGAAGTTGCGCAACATCGTGCGGTAGGGGCTCTGTACCTGCTCCTCCTCAAGGATGGAGAGCGTGGCACTCCGCCGGCCCAGAAAGAGGGTTTTTATCACATCACCAAAGGTTGATCCGTAGGTTCGTTTAGTCATGGCATCATCTCCTAATCCAATTTGACACGCGGGTCGGCAAACCCGTAGGAGAGGTCCATGAGCAGGTTGCCGATGAGGCTGAGTACGAGGTAGAACATCACCATGGCAAGCGAGACGGCGAAGTCCTGCTGGTTGAGTGCGTCGATGATGACCTTTCCCATGCCGTTCCACAGGAAGGTGCGCTCGATAACGACCGATCCACTGAAGATCGATATGAACCAGCCGGTCATGATGGTGATGAAGGGGATGAGGGCGTTGCGGAAGGCGTGGGAGTAGATGACCACCTTCTCAGAGAGCCCCTTGGAGCGGGCGGTGCGGATGTAATCCATCCTCAGCGCCTCGATCATGGTGGCGCGCACGTAGCGCGTCAGACCGCCGAGGGAGGTGAAGACCATCACCGAGAGCGGCAGGGCCATATGGTAGAGTTTGTCGAAGAACATGCGCAGGGTGCTGCCCTTCAAGGCTGGTGTCTGCACCCCACTGATGGGGAAGATGGGCATCTTCACGGCAAAGAGGAAGATGAAGAGCAGGGCGATGACGAAGAACGGCAGGCTGTAGCCGATGATGGTGACTACCTGCACGACGTTGTCGAAGCGGGTTCCCCGCCTCACCGCCGTGGCGATGCCGAGCGGGATGGTGATGGCGAAGACGGGAATCAACGACCAGACGTTGAGCATGATGGTGTTCTTCATCGGAACGCCGATCATCTGCCTGACGGGCATCTTGTAGGTCAACGAGTAGCCGAAGTCCCCCTTGATGGTGTTGAAGAGCCAGGTGAAGTACTGTACGACCACCGGCTTGTCGAGGCCGAGGCGACGTACCGCATCCTGGTAGCGGGCCTCATACTCATCGGGCTTCATGCTCGCCTTGTTCCCCTCCAGCATCATCCTTGCCGGATCTCCGGGGACGGACTTGTAGAGGGCGAAGAGCAGTACCGATGCAACCAAAAAGACGACCACGATGTAGACCAGGCGTCTGAGAACATACTTGAACATGGCGATGATTCCTTAGGCAATGATTGCCTAGGGCTGCAGGTTCACTGCAGACCCTAGGCGAGTACATCCACTGTCAACAACGCACCGCGTTATTTGACATCGGCGCGGAGGATGGCGTAGCGGAAGTCCCACGTTGAGGAGGAATCGTAGCCAACAATCCGTGGATTGAAGAAGTCGTGGTAGATGTCCGAGTAGAGGGGGATGTCCGGAAGCAGGTAGTTCCAACGCTTCTCAAAGCGGATCCACTTCTCTGCCCAGCCCTTCAGATCCTGCGGGTCGGTGCGCTTCATGTCAAGCGAGATGGCCTCAAGCTCCTTGTCCGCGATGAAGTTGGTGTTGTAGACACCAAAGTACTCGGGATCGGTGGAGTAGTAGTACCAGTACGCCTGGGTGGTTGCAAAGCCGGTTCCGAGGTTGAACATGCCGTAGACGGGCTTGTCGATGCCATCTTTGTAGAGGTGGTCGAGCAGCACGGCAAAGTCAACGGTGGTGCCGTTGATCTGCATGCCGATCTTCCTGACCTCGGGGACGAGCATCGTGCTGATCAAGTCGGAGACGGGGTTGTTGGCGGTGTTGGCCCACTCGATGATGAGCGGCATCAACGCGCCGTCGACCCGCTTGTAGCGGATGGAATCCACGCCCTTCTGGAAGGCTCTGCCGTCCTTGTTGAGGGTCCAACCATCGGCGACCAGCTCCTCTTCGGCCTTCTGCAGGTTATACTGATAGGCGTTGAGCTCGCGGTCGAGGCGCTCGGCGTTCTCTACGTACTCCCACATCGAGGCCCCGTAGTAGCCGTTGACGATGATGCCATAACCGCCGGTGTACTGGCGGGCAAACTCGTTGCGGTCGAGGCTGTAGGCGATTGCGCGCCGCACGGCGTCGAACTGGGTCGGCCCGAAGTCACAGGCAAAGGCAATCTTGCCGTAGCCGTAACGGGGGTAGGAGGCGAAGTCGACGATGCCTGCATCGTGAAGGTCGAGACCACGGGTGATCTGATCTCCGCCGCTGATGCCCTGCAGCATGTCGATGGCGCCGGTCCTCAGCTCATCCATCTGCGTTGCCGTGTTGGTCAGCTTGATGATCAAGCGGTAGATGGAGCCCTTGGCTCCGTCGTACATGCCGAGGAAGCGGGGGTTGAGCACCACACTGGCCGTCGAGTCGGCTGGATTGAAGTCCTCAAACTGGTAGGGGCCACTGGTCACCAACGGGCGATAGCGGTAGCCGGTGTTGGGGGTGAGCAACGTCTGGCGAAGCAGGTCGGCGGTGAAAGCCGCTGAGAGCGAGGCACCCTTTGCTGAATCGATGACATCGACGCCCGGGGCGATGACATGCATCGGATACGGTCCGACGCTGACCAAAGAGAGGTCAAAGAAGTACGGCAGCTCCTCAGCCTTGATGGTGATGGAGAAGGAGTAGTCACCCAAGAGACGGATGCCAGCAAACTCGGCGCTCTTGCCTTCGTGGTAAGCTTCGTAGCCTACATACTCGGGGCCACTGCTATACTGAGCACCAATTTCGGTGACCTGCGGAGACGCAGCGTACAGGATGGCGAAGACATAGTCCTTGGCGGTGATCTTCGTCCCATCGTTGTAGACGAGGTTGTTGGCCAGGTTGAAGGTGTAGGTCTTCGTACCATCAGCGTTGTCAACCGCGGTATAGGACTTCACTGCAGTCGGGTTGATCGCATAGCGTCCTTCCTTGGTCCACTCCACCGTCGAGTAGCCACTCATCAATGCCTTGAGGTAGGCGTTGGTGGCACTGTTGGTCCAGCCGTCAAAAAAGTCGGCGTTGACCTGAGTAGAGGATCCCAGGATAACCTGAGTCTCTACCTTGGCTGCCGGCTCGGCGACGCCCATTGCAAAGGCGCTGGCCGAGAAGACCGCCACGATGAGAAACAGAACAAACAGTTTCTTGCTCATGATCATAATCTCCTTTGATATCCAATAATCTCTGCTCGCATGGCGAGCATGTACTTCACAGTGTAGACAAAAAACCCGAGCGTGTCACTCAATTTTTCCTTGATTAGGGGAATCAGCGCACAAATCAATGGGTTGTAATACCTTATCATGGAAAAATACAATATACATCAATGCAATACGGCGCATTCCAAACCTCTTTGCCATCGTCTGGTCATCAAGGCGACGCATTCTGCAACGCAACTTGAAGCGTATGCCAAGCCATGGTGGCACATTTGACACGAGCCGGCATCCGGGATATCCCTGAGAACGCGACCGCTTCATCCAGCTCCTCCAACTCCTCTCTAGTCAGGGATTCAGAGCCGATCATACGAAAGAACAGGTGGCACAGCTCGCTGGCTTTTGCTACTGTGGCACCCCGGATCAAATCGATCATGATGGAGACTGATGCCTCCGAAATGGCGCACCCCACCCCGGTATACGCCGCGTCCTCAATGATGCCGTCCTTCAGGGTGAGGGAGAGCACGATCTCATCACCACAACTGGGATTCTTGCCCGGTACGGTGACGGTGGGATCGCAGAGCGTACGCTTGTTGTGGCGGGAGCGGTTGTGGTCCCTGATCACCTGGGAGTACAGGTCGCTAAGTTCCAAGGCCAAGCACCTCCCGTACGGTGGACAGCCCATCGGCCAAGCGGCGGATGTCCTCTTCGGTATTGTACAAGTAGAGGCTCATGCGACAGGTGGCGTTCACGCCCAGATGAGCCATCAGCGGTTGGGCGCAGTGGTGACCGGCCCGCACCGCCACTGCGTGTGAGGCGAGGATGGTGGCCGTATCGTGGGGGTGCACCCCGGCGATGTTGAAGGAGATGATTCCGGTGCGATTTGCAGCATCCCCTGTCGAGTACAGCACAATGTGTGGGACAGCAGCGAGCGTCTTGAGGGCATACTCCATCAGGCGGTGCTCGATCGCTTGGACGCGCTCCATGCCCACCGCCTCCAGGTAGTCGATCGCCGCACCCAGGCCGATGATGCCCTCGCTGTTTTGGGTGCCGGCCTCAAACTTCATGGGGGCGTCGAGAAAACGCACGCGCTGCTCACGTACCTCCTCAACGATGCCCCCTCCCACCCGGGCCGGCTCCATCTGCTTCAGCAGATCCTTCTTCCCATACAACACCCCGACCCCCGCCGGAGCGAGCATCTTGTGGGCGGTGAACACCATGAAATCCACGTCCAGATCTTGGACATCCACCGGGATGTGGGGCACGCTCTGGGTGGCATCCAAGAGGAGGGTCGCCCCCACCGCATGCGCCATGGCAGCGATCTCTCGGATCGCATTGATGCCCCCCAGCACGTTGGACACGTGGGTGATGGCAACGATTTTGGTGTGGCTTGTCAGCTTTGCAGCCAGCTCCTCCAACCGGATGCACCCCAGACGGTCGACCGAAAGGTAGACAAGCGCTGCGCCCTTGTTGGCGGCCAGCCGCTGCCACGGCAAGAGGTTGGAGTGGTGTTCGGCCACCGAGATCAGAATCTCATCGCCCGGGCCCACGACCTGCTCTCCATAGCTTTGGGCCACTTGGTTGATGCCATCGGTCGCACCGAAGGTGAAGACGATGTGTTCGGGGTCGGGCGCACCGATGAACTGTGCGACCTTGGAACGAACACTCTCGAACGCCTCGGTCACCTGCATGGCGATGGCATACGCCCCGCGGTGGGGGTTTGCGTTGTAGCGCTCGTAATAGGTGCGTACCGCGTCAATGACCTGCCGTGGCTTTTGGGTGGTGGCCGCATTGTCAAGGTACGCCACTTTGACACCGGTGGCATCGGTGTGGAGCAACAGCGGAAAGTCTTCCTTATAGTCAGTGTGCATCATCGAATGCCTCCCGGATTCTCTGTCGCACCTCACCTCTGAGATCGATTGTGGGCAGCAAGTCCACCAACGGGGTGAAGGAGGCCTCCACCATCACGCGCATCGCCTCTTGCCGACTCAACCCCCGGCTCATGAGGTAGTGGAGCTTGAGCGGGTCGAGCCTGCCGGTTGAGGTGGCGTGGGCTCCCTCCACGTTGTCTTCACCACAGAGCAAGAGGGGAATGGATCGATTGATGGCCCGGTCACTGAGGGCGAGCACTGTCTCCTCCTCCCGCCCCTTTGCCCCATCGGCGCCACGGATGAAGTCCAGGGTGCTCTTCATCGTCTTGCTGGCGGCCCCGGCAAGCGCGCCGCGGCAGATGATGCGCCCTTCTCCTCCCCGACCGCGCAGTTCCAGCCGGTAATCGAAGTCCTGGATGCACCCGTCACGGGCAAGGTACATCCCATCGATGCCCCCGCGGCTCTCCTCTCCCGCAAGCGAGATATTGGCGCTGCCGACCACCTGGGCACCTCCCAGCTCACAGAAGAGAACGCTGCCGTCGCCACGCTCCCCTACGGTGATGGCCGTGCCATCCACATGAGTATCGCTGTCGCCCAGCTCCTGGATCTTGATGAGGCGCACCACAGCACCCTCCTCCGCCCACACTGCGGCAAAGCCGCCATGGAAGCAGGCTGTCTGCCCCCTTCTGCGGTAGCGTACCACCACGGTGGCTTGACTGTCCGCCTCACCATGGATCTCAAGGTGATCGATGAGGACGGGCGACTCCTCATCGAGCACAAAATCGAGCACGATGGGCGTGTCGCACCGCACCCCTCTGCCGATGGTGAGGCTGAGCGCCCAGTTTTGATGTGTCGTCACGAATGAGCGCAGACGCTCCAGGTCAGCGGGGAGGTTGGGTATCTCTGTGGAGGCGAAGAAGTGGCGCTGGATCAGTGGTTCGGCTGCTGTCAATTCACCGCCGTGATACGCCAGGTTGAGGTTGGCATCGATCTTCACGCTCGTCTCGTTCATGGAGAGCCAGCGCCAAGTGGGGATCTGGATTTGGTTGATCTGTGTCAGTGTCATCGCGCCCTCCCTCATCCAATGGCCCCTTCCAGCTCCAAGGCCACCAGCCGGTTCATCTCCACGGCGTACTCGAGCGGCAGGGCCTTGGTCACCGGTTCGACGAAGCCGCGCACGATCATGGCCTTGGCTTCCCCCTCACTCAACCCCCGACTCATGAGGTAGTAGATGGAAGACTCGCTGATGCGCCCGATCTTGGCCTCGTGGCCGATATCCACCTGGTCGGTGCGGATATCCATCGCCGGGATGGTATCGGAGCGGGAGTGGTCGTCCAGCATCAGCGCTTCACAGATGACGCTGGACTTTGAGCCGATGGCCTGCCGCTGTACCGTCACCGAGGTGCGGGTGGTCGCCGTGCCACCCGCCTTGGCAATGGACTTGGAGGACATGGTGGAGCTGGTATTGGGCGCACCATGGACCACCTTGCTGCCGGTGTCCAGGCTCTGGTGTTCACCGGCGAAGCTGACGCCGATGTATTCACTCTTCGCCCCCTCGCCCTTGAGGATGCTGCTGGGGTACAGCATGGTGATGTGGGAGCCGAAGGTACCGGAAATCCACTCGATGGACCCATCCTTCTCCACCAGTGCCCGTTTGGAGTTGAGGTTGAGCATGTTCTTCGACCAATTCTCGATGGTGGAGTAGCGCAGGGTGGCACCTTCGTTGACATAGAGCTCCACACCCCCTGCGTGGAGGTTCAAGACGTTGTACCGTGGTGCGGAGCACCCTTCGATGAAGTGGAGTTTCGATCCCTTTGCGCAGATGATGAGGGTGTGCTCGAACTGCCCGGCCCCCGGTGCGTTGAGGCGGAAGTACGACTGCAGCGGCAGCTCGACCTCGACGCCCTCGGGCACGTACACAAAGGAGCCTCCCGACCACACTGCACCGTGGAGGGCCATGAACTTGTGCTCGTCGGGGAGCAGCAGCTTCATGAAGTGGGCTTTGACCAGGTCCTCGTGTTCCCGCAAGGCGGTCTGCATGTCGGTATAGATGACCCCCTGAGCGCGCATCTGCTCCTTCACGTTGTGGTAGACCACCTCAGAATCATACTGGGCTCCCACTCCGCCGAGGACCTCCTGCTCTGCCTTGGGGATCCCGAGGCGGTCAAAGGTAGTGCGGATATCGTCGGGCAGCATCTTCCAGTCATCGGTCATGTCGGCCTTGGGCTGTACATAGGTGACGATCTGATCCATGTCCAGCTCCGCCAGGGAGGGGCCCCACACCGGCATCGCGATCTCGTTGAACAAGCCAAAGCTTCTCAGGCGCACGTCGAGCATCCACCCAGGCTCC
>JALOBD010000051.1 GCA_023228445.1 Sphaerochaeta sp.
CACACCGGTCTGCTCGACGCTCAGCTCTTTGGTCGAGGCGAAGGAGCGCTGAGCTCTGCCTCTGCCTCACCCTTCCCCTTCATCAGCGCACCCACCAGCTCATCGACGTGTCTCGGATCCTTCTTGGCACAGTAGATGTGGAACTCCGCCTCATCGGCGGGCACATCCTTGGCCATCGTGAGGAGGTTATGCTTCTCAAGGATCCTGACTGCCGGCACGTTGTACTTCTGCGCCAGGCCATCACGGGCGAGGAAGAAGTGCTTCAGATAGGTCTTCTCCCGCTTTGAGAGGTACTTCCAGGAGGAGAACTTCGACCACGGCGGCTGCCCCTCTCCCTTGGTCTTTCTTCCTGCACCCGCCATCTTCTCTGCCACCTCTCCTCCAAGCCCCTTCTCTGCCACCTCGGCTTCAAGGACCTTCTTCAGCGCAAAGAGGTGGGCCACATCATCGAGGGCGTACTGGATCTGGTCTCCCTTCAGCGGTCGGGTGAGCCAATTGGTGCGCTGGTTCTTCTTCTTGCTGCCGCTGAAGGCCTTGGGCACATCGCCGAGGGAGCGCTCGATGAGTCCGCCAAGACTTCCGGTGTAGCCGAGGGCGAGGGCGTGGATGCGCAGGTCACAGATACGCTCGATCTGTACATCGTACTGCTTGCGCATCAAGGCCGAATCGCTTGCACAATCGAACATGATCTTCTCAATCGTCCCATCCTCCAGGAACGCCTTGATGGCCTGCATCGAAACCTTGAAGGGATCGACAAGGTAGAAGCGCTGCCCATCGTTGAGCTGGATGAGGCAGAGGTGCTCACCATAGATGTGGAGGTTGAACTCCCCCTCAAAGTCCATGGCGACGGTATCGATGCCACTCTCCTTCCAGGTGTTCACGAGCGAAGAGAGGGCTGTATCGGAGTCTATCAGAGTATAGGTGTACATATGTGCCTACCATACCAAATATTCACACAAGAGAGAACGGCACCGGTTACAGCAAGGACTATGCATGGGTAATATCTCTTTACGTATTATTATTCATATTATATCTATTATTATTCATATCTACTCTATTTATTATTCCTAAAATTATATTAATATCTATTCTTTATAGATTAGTTTTGATATTCTTACTATTTCTCACATATTATTAAAAGAACCTATTAACGCGATAAGAAATTATCGATATATTTGGGCCAGCGCATATGAGAGAGGAGAGTACACGATGAGTACCATGAGTTTTTCCATTCCCCGCCTCACCTACTACGGAGCGGGAGCCTTAGAGAAGCTTGCCACCCTTGATGGCAAAAGAGCAGCGATTGTCACCGGCGGCAACTCGATGAAGCGCTTCGGCTTCCTCGACCAGGCAGCTGAGCTGCTCAAGAGCGCCGGTATGGAGACGATCGTCATTGACGGCGTTGAGCCAAACCCCTCGGTCGATACCGTGGTACGTGGTGGAAGGGAGATGCTTAGCTTCGAGCCGGACTGGATCGTCGCGATTGGCGGAGGATCTGCCCTCGATGCCGCCAAAGTGATGTGGTGCTTCTACGAGCATCCCGAGTTGCAGTTCAAGGACATCATTGAGCCGGGCTCGATGCCACCGCTGCGCACCAAGGCACGCTTTGTCGCCATCCCATCGACCAGCGGCACGGCCAGTGAGATCACCGCCTTCAGCGTCATCACCGATACGGCCAACCACATCAAATACCCGATCGTCGCCGCCGACATGGTACCGGACATCGCGATCCTCGACCCTGCCATCCCTGCCACGATGCCGCCCCACATCACCGCAAACACCGGCATGGACGTCATGGCCCACGCCGTGGAGGCGATCGCCTCCACCGCTGCCACCCCGTTCACCGACCCCTACGCGCTGCAGGCCATCAAGATGGTGGCAGAGAACCTGCCCATCGCCTACGCCGAAGGGGACAACCTGGTCGCCCGCTTGGCGATGCACGAGGCTTCGGCACTGGCCGGCATGGCATTCACCAACGCCTCGCTGGGGTTGGTCCACTCGATGGCACACAAGATCGGCGGAGAGTTTGGGGTGACCCATGGCTTGGCAAACGCCATCCTCCTGCCCTATGTGATCGCCTACAACCGCCAGTTCACCGACAAGTACGCCTACGCCGAGCAGGTGCTCGGCATAGAGGATCTTGGAGAGGAGATCTTGGCGTTGAACAAGCGTTTGGGCATCCCTGCCTCGTTTGCCGAGTGCAGTGAGGTGGACATTGGAGAGGAGGCGTTCCTCGCCGTCCTTGAGCGGATGAGCGAGAACGCCTACCAGGACCCCTGCACGCTGACCAACCCCGGCACGCCGCAGATCGCCGACGTGAAGGTGCTCTTCGAAGCGGCATACTACGGCAAGACGCTCCAGTGATGGAGTGGTGATATACAGACGAGAAGGCCGCTGCGGAGCAGTGGCCTTCTTCCTTCAATGCATATGGTGGTCACTTCCCGTTGCGTTTGGGAAGCAGCAGGTTGAGTGCGATGCCCACCACGGTGGCCAGCGCGACCCCTGCCAGCGTAAAGGTCAAATCCCGCCCCATGGCGAAGGAAAGGGTGCCCCCTCCAATGCCGATGACGAGGATGACACTGCTGATGGTCAGGTTGCGCTTATCGGCGTAGTCGACACCGCTGTCAACGACGGTACGCAGTCCGCTTGAGGCAATGGTACCGAAGAGGAGCATCGAGATGCCGCCGAGCACCGGGTTGGGAATCGTCTGAATGAGCGCCCCGAGCTTGGGAAAGAAGGAGAGCACGACAGCGACCACCGCCGCCCCACCGGTCACCCAGACCGAGTAGACTCTCGTAAGGGCCAAGACACCGATATTCTCCCCGTAGGTGGTGTTGGGCGGTCCACCCCAGAAGGAGGCCCACAGCGTGGCCAGGCCATCACCGGCGAGGGTGCGCTCCAGGCCCGGATCCTTGTAGAAGTCCTTGCCCACCACCTTGCTGATGGTCAGCGTGTCGCCAAGGTGCTCACAGATCGTGGCAAGGCTGACGACAGCGAAGGTGACACTGGCCACCAGGTTGAACTTCGGCAGGGCGAAGGTGGGCAGGCCAAGCCAGGAGGCACTCCTGACGCCATCGAAGTTGATGATCGCCCAGGCGGGGGAGATGAAGCCGGCGACAAGAGCGGTCAGATATCCGCCGACGAGGCCGATGAGGATCGGGATGATGGAGAAGAAGCCCTTGGAGAAGATGTTGGCCACGACGGTCAGCGCCAGCGTGACAGCGGCGATGACAAAGAGGTAGAGGCTGTAATTGCCGTGTGCATCGTACATCGCCATACCCATCGCCGTGGGGGCGAGGTTGAGGCCGATGACAATGATGACGCTGCCGATCACTACCGGTGGCAATGCCTTGTTGAGCCAGTTGTGTCCGCTCTTCTTGATGATGAAGGCGACCAGCACGTAGAAGAGCCCGCTCACGAAGGCACCGCCCATCGCATAGCTCACCCCGTAATTCGCGCTGATGGCGATCAAGGCGGGGATGAAGGCGAAGGAGGAGCCGAGGAAGGCGGGTACCTTCGCCCCGGTGATGAGGATGTAGAGCAGCGTTCCCGTCCCCGCGGTGAAGAGGGCCGTCGAGGGGCTCAGGCCGGTGAGGATCGGTACGAGGATCGTCGCACCGAACATGGCGAAGACGTGCTGGATTGAGAGCGGGATCCACTCTTTCAGTGGTGGCTGCTCACTCGGTCCGTAGATGATCTTGGGCTCTTGTTGACGGGCCATCTGGATACTCCTTGGTCCTGGACTCACATGAACTGCGAGCCGAAGACAGGGGATGTGACCTCTAGGAAGTCTCTCCATCCTACCGAAAAATCGCCTAGTATGGGAAGTGGGCTACCAACATCGTGGCTATCGGTCACAAAACCTTGCGAAAAGCGGGACAACTGCCCCGAAGAGCAACAAGAGGGGGCTACAGATGATGGTGAGGAGAAGGAAGAGCACCATCCTCACCGGAGAAGAGAGCATCTGTTCCCACCAACGAGGAAGGGGGTTTAGTCGGCTGTCCATGGTAACTCCTTGGGTGTTTGATGGACTTAGTATGGACCACCTGGTGTGATACCGAGTGTCTCACCCAAGGTTTTATTTCATCAAAATGACCGCCTGTCGATAGCGCTCGACAAAGGCAGCAGGGGCGAGGGGACGTACGCTCGGCCCGTAGTAGAGCAGCGCAGAGAGGATCTCGTTGAGGTTTGCCACCGGCAGGCTCACCACCAGACTCCCCTCCCCATCCCGGCTCATCCGCTGCTCAGTGTGCCAGGTCTGGGTGGCAATGACCTCGGCGGCCCACCCGGTGGCGACAAACTGCACCTCGACCAGCTCGCCGGAGAGGAAGATGCCGTAGCCACGGCCGATGAGGTGATCGAGCTCGTCCTCGCCATAGCGCGCTTGGGCATAATCTCCTTCGATGGGGGCCAGGCTCACCACCCGGGCGAGGTGGAAGGTGCGCACCGCTCTCTTCTGCAGGTCGCAGGAGAGCAGGTACCACCGTCGGCTGTAGTTGATGAGCCGCAGCGCCTCGATGTGGCGCCGCGAGAGCGACCCTTGGCTGTCGCGGTAGTGCATCGTGATGCGAAGGTTGCGCTTCATCGCCTCCAGAGTGCGGCCGAAGAGCTGCCAATCGGGCCAATCCTGCACCGGCGAGAGGAAGGTGATTCGATGGGCCAGAGCACGGTACTCCCCCTCCAGGTTCCTGTCCAGCGCCTCAGACGCGCCACCGATGAGGATCGGTTCCATGCCCGCCTGCCGGGCCAGCGATCGAAAGATCGCAGCGAGGACGAGCAGGTGTCCGTTCGCCTCCCCAAGCGAGCTGAAGGATTGGCTGTAGGTGTGCCACCTTCGCTTCGATTCGTAGGCGATGGGGGCACCACCTGGCGTCGACTGACCTTATAGCGTTCCCTAACCTGGGCGGTGGTAACACCGCCCTGTTGTTCGATCATCCGGTTGATGAAGAGGATTCGTTCCAATTGGGCCATGACCCATCATAGTGCAAAGGCCCTCCACGCGGGGAGGGCCTGATTGAACAAAATGCGGTGTGCCTTACTTGGCCGCCTTGAGGTTCGCCTCAAGCTGGTCGAGGAAGACAGCGAGCTCGGCAGGCAGCTTGTCGCCGAACTTCGGGTAGTGGTTCTCGCGGATATCGGCGACTTCGGCCAACCATCCATCGATGTCCACTTCCAACAACTCCTGCATCTGTGCATCGCTCACCCCCTCGGGGCGGTCGATGGCATCGATGGTGGGCATCACGCCGATCGGGGTAACGACACTCTTGGCCGTCCCCTCACACGCCTCGAAGACCCACTTCAGCACGCGGCTGTTCTCGCCGAAGCCCGGCCAGATGAAGTGCTTGTTCTCGTCGCGGCGGAACCAGTTTACGTAGAAGATCTTGGGCAGCACGCTCTGGTCCTTGGCACTCTTGCCGATGTTGCTCCAGTGCTGGAAGTACTCACCCATGTGGTAGCCGCAGAAGGGCAGCATGGCAAACGGGTCGCGCCTGATGGTGCCGACCTTCAGGTCGAGGGCGGCGGCGGTGATCTCGCTGCCGACAATCGAGCCGAGGAAGACCCCGTGGTTCCAGTCGTGGCTCATGTGCACCAAGGGTACGGTCTTGGGCCGGCGACCACCGAAGAGGATTGCGCTGATGGGCACTCCCTTCGGGTCCTCCCACTCAGCGGCGATCGACGGAGCCTGGGAGGCCGGTGCGGTGAAGCGCGCGTTGGGGTGGGCGGCAGGCTTCTGCTCCTTGTTGGACTTGTCCTGTACCCATTCGTTGTCGAGCCAGTCGATGAGCGTGGAGGGAGCGTCGTAGCCAATGCCCTCCCACCATACATCCTTGTCCTCGGTGACAGCACAGTTGGTGAAGATGGTGTTCTTCTCCGCCGCCTTCATCGCGTTGTAGTTGGAGTGCAGTGAGGTACCCGGTGCCACGCCGAAGAAGCCGGCCTCCGGGTTGATGGCGTAGAGTCGGCCATCGCTGCCAAACTTCATCCAGGCGATGTCGTCGCCGATGGTCTCAACCTTCCAGCCGGGAACGGTGGGGATGAGCATGGCGAGGTTGGTCTTTCCACACGCCGAGGGGAAAGCACCGGTCACGTAGCGGCTCTTGCCCTCGGGGTTGGTGACCTTGAGGATCAGCATGTGCTCGGCGAGCCACCCTTCGTCACGGGCCAGGACGCTGGCGATGCGCAGGGCGAGGCACTTCTTGCCCAGCAACGCATTTCCACCGTATCCCGAGCCGTAGGACCAGATCTCACGGGTCTCGGGGAAGTGGGAGATGTACTTGTGCTCAAGCGGGGCACAGGGCCACTTGCCATGATCGCTCTCGCCCTCGGCCAGCGGCTTGCCCACCGAGTGGTAGCAGGGTACGAACTCGCCGTCGCTTCCCAGCAGGTCGAGGACCTTGGTGCCGACACGGGTCATGATCACCATGTTCAGCACGACGTAGATGCTGTCGGTGAGCTCGACACCGATCTTGGCGATCGGGGAGCCCAGCGGGCCCATGGAGAAAGGAATTACGTAGAGGGTGCGGCCCTTCATGCAGCCGCGATAGAGTCCAGTCATCGTCTCCTTGAGCTCTGCGGGGTCAATCCAGTTGTTGGTTGGGCCTGCAGCCTCCTTGGTAAGCGATGCGATATAGGTACGGTTCTCGACCCGCGCGACATCGGAGGGGTCGGAGTTATAGGCGACACACCCCGGTTTCTTCTCTGGATTCAATGCGACACAATACCCATCTGCAATCTGGGCGGCGATGAGCTCATCATACTGGGTGGAACTGCCGTCTGCGATAACGATCTGTTCGGGAGTTGCGAGCTCTGCAAAATCCAAGATCCACTTCTTGAGCTTTGCATGCTTGATGTCATTGACGTTCATGGACTACTCCTTGTTGTATAGCCTAGACTACAACTCTTCATCAAATTGAGAGTTGCTCCCACCAAAGGTACTGTTTTTTATAATCTTAAGCAATACAGTTCAGGGTATTCAATTAGAACATTGTGCCATGGAAACGGGAGTTGAAACTCAGATAGAGCTCCGGTGGAACATCCTCGGGAATATCGAGGAGGTAGTCGCTTATTTTACGGATTCGATCCTTCAGACTCTCCTTCTTGGAGAGCTGTGCCTCCTTGAGCATCGCAAGGCACTCGACGATGATCGAATGGCTTGAACGCACCTCCTCGATGGCGCTGCGGAAGCGGTGGCTGAGGTCGAGGATGACCTGGACCATCTCCTCGGGGTGGGCGGCGATAAAGGTGGGAAAGTTCTCCTTGTCGATCTCAACCAGGGTACAATCGGTGACCGCCACCGCGGTCGCCGAACGGGGATACTCCTCAAAGAGGCCCATCTCACCGAGCGAGGAGCCGGGGCGGGAGATCTGGGCAAACTCGAATTGCTGGGGGGTGTGGTGATTCAGATAGAGGGCGACGGTTCCCTTGCGCAAGAGGAACATCGTCGTACAGGGGGTCCCCTGTTGGTAGATCACCGTCCCCTGTGGAACCTCAAGGATAGGGTTTCCGGCATCATGGGTCGTAGGCATCTCATCCTCCTTGTCACGCTCCACAGTATACTATCGGCCCCGAATGCACGCAAGGGAGCAATTGACACCCCCGTGGCCTCACAGCTACCCTTATCCCATGATCGAACTCACCCTTCCGGCCGGATCGATGCAGGCGGCCCTCGCCGCCATCGATGGAGGCGCCGATGGCGTCTACCTCGGCCTTCCCCAGTACAGTGCCCGCCAAGCGGCGGCGAACTTCACCTTCGAGGAGCTCTCAAAGCTCCGCGCCCTGTGCCTGGAGCGGGGAAAGCGCCTCTACGTCACCCTCAACACCCTCCTCGATGAGGCTTCCCTCTCATCCATCACAGCCACCCTCCGGCAGTTGGAGTTTCTCGGCTGTGACGGGGTCATCGTCCAAGATCTTGGCCTTGCCCGTCGAATCAGAAACCACTTCCCCACCCTCGCTCTCCACGCCTCCACCCAGCTGGCTGTCCATACCCGGGAAGGGGTGGAGGAGTTGGCGCGTCTGGGCTTTTCCCGGGTGGTGCTCGCCCGCGAGTTGACCAAAGAGGAGATCGCTCGCATCAGAGAAGCATGCCCCACCGTTGAGTTGAAGGTCTTCATCCACGGCTCACTCTGTTACAGCGTCAGCGGTGCCTGCATGGCGAGCGTGCAGATCACCGGCCGCAGTGCCAACGAGGGGGCCTGTGCCCAGATCTGCCGTTCGTACTTTACTGTTGAGCGTGATGAGGCGGTCCCTGCTGCCCATAGTCCGATGGCAAAACGACCACAGACGGCATGGTTCTTCTCGATGAGTGATTTGGAAGGAGGGCCCGCCATCGCGGAGCTGGAGGCCATCGGCATCGAGAGTGTGAAGGTCGAGGGGCGGATGAAAGGGCCGCTCTATACCAAGGCTGCCTCAGCGTACTACCGCGCCCTCATCGATGGGACAGGCGGTGAGGAGGGGCTGAGAGAACAGCTTGCCATCGCCTTCTCTCGTCGGCGCACCACCGGTTGGCTCGCCGGCTACGGGCGGACAGGGCAGGATTTCTCCATTCGAACGACCCCTACGTTGGGTAGCACCAGCTACCCGGGCCACCGGGGGGTGACGGCAGCGACGGTCATCGCTGACGATGAAGTAGGGGTGTGGGTCCAAAGCGAGCGAGTGCTTGCCCTGCGCGATGGGCTCATGTACTTTGCCCCCGGCGAAAGAGAGCCGATCGAGGCGGTCCGCTTTGGCATCAGGGCGTTGTGGGACGAGGAGGGGTGGCCGGCTACGACCATAGGCGCCCATACAAAGGCCCTCATCGCCCTCCCCCACACCGAGCGTTGGCCACGCATCGGCGAGCAGCTCCTCCTCATCAGCGCCCATGACCAAAACCCCGCCCTCTACAGCGAGGAGCTCCCCTCCTACCAAAAGCCGATCGCCATCACCGTCACCATCGACGATGAGGGGCTCACTGTCTCAGCGTGGCACATCAAGCGGCGCTACCCCCTTGCCGCAGCAGAGGCGGTGCAAGCACAGGATGTAGAGGAGAACCTTAGACGGGTCTTTGAACGCAGCGGCGATACACGATTCACCCCCGAGAGCCTCAAGGTGATCAATCGCTCGTCTTTCGAACTCTCCGCGCTCTTCTTACCGGTCAGTCGCCTCAATGAGATTCGACGCCACTTCTATGAGGAGCTTGAGAACCACTACCACCAAGCGATGAGGGCACCGCTTGATGATGAGGTGCAGGAGGATCGAAGGGAGTCGGTGACGCTCCCTCCCCGCTCCCATCTGGTCGACTCCTGCGCTCTCTTCTTCCTGAGCTTGAAGCGCCTGCGCGAGGCAGCCTCCGAAGGAGGGCGCTTGGCCGACCTGCTCTTCTCAGTCGACGGATATTACTACCTCCCCCTCTCAGCGGTGATGTTCGAGCAGGAGCGCTTCTTCGATGACCTGAAGGCGGTCATCGCCGCCCTCAAGGATGAGGGAATTTTGGATTCGGTGCGCTTTGGCCTCAACAATATCGGCCAAATCCCGCTCTTTCGCGAGCATCAACACGCCTGCTGGGCTGATGTCTACCTCTACTTGGCCAACAGCGAGAGTGCGCAGAGCTTGGTCGAAAGTGGCCTGAACCTGGTGGGAGGGTATCTGTGGATGGAGCGGGAAGTGACCGACCTCGAGCGCTGGCCCTTCACCGTGACAGTGGTCGACCGCGCCTTCACCGCCCCGGCGTTCATCAGCCGATCATGCTTTCGCCACGACTCACTGCTCCTCTCCTGCAAAGGATGCCCCCATCGTGGCTCGTGGTACGCCCACAGCGACAGCGTCGACTACAAGGTCATCGTCGAGGATTGCATCACATACGCCATCGCGCTTCGATGATCGAACGGAAGTGGGGGAACTGGTAGGAGAGGGGGAAGGCCAAGAGCCCCTCTTCGAACATGCTGTCAAGCTCGCTGAGCGTCACCCACCGCCAGTCGATAGTCTCCTCCTCCTGCAGGCGCACCACATCCTGTCCAGGTCTCAGCGTCACCAAAAAGATGTCGACAAACGAGGCGGCCTTGACCGCTGTGCCGACAAACTCGATCTGCTCATCGGCAGCGTTGATACCGGTCTCTTCGGCAAGCTCGCGCAGCGCCGCCGCCCGGCTCCCCTCCCCGCTGATCACCGAACCCGACGTGTTCTCCCAGAGGCAGGGGTAGAGGTCCTTCTCTGGGGAGCGGAGGGTGAGCAAGAGCTTGCCCTCGCTGTTGACCGTCCATACGGCCACCACCACATGGTAGGTGCCCTCCTCCAGCGGGACGCCACGCTGATGCGTCCGTTTGAGCGGGTTGCGTCTCTCGTCATACAAATCCCAGTACTCGACCATCACACCTCCAACGGATAAAGGCTTCCCGAAGGAAGCCTCACCTTGCTGTCGTCCATATTAGCGCAAACCGTACTCTTTGACAAAGGCCTCGGCGTTCTGGATCGAGCCACCGGCCGCTCCTTTGACCACGTTGTTGACCAGCAGGAGGAACCCCACCTTGTTTCCCCGCTTCTTCAAGCGCCCGGTGTAGACGACCATCCCGCTGGGGTTGCCCCAGAAGGCGTACTTGGGCTGGGGGAAGGCAGGAGCACTGCTGTACTCCACCGGCTGGGCAGCCGAGGAGGGCAGGTCGCTGACGAGGGTAAAGTTTCTCCAATCGTCGATGATCTCTTCGAGGGAGACATCTTTCTCAAGGTCGAGCCAGACTGCCTCGAGGTGGCCGAACATCACCGGAACACGCACCGTGTAGCAGTTGACATCGCAATCGACCTGGAGGATTTTCTTGATCTCCTTCTCCACCTTCTCCTCCTCCCCCTTGATGAAGGGGATGCAGTTGTCGGTGATGTCGAAGGAGGAGAGGCCAGGGTATCCCGCCCCGCTGACGCTCTGGTAGCTGTGCATCATGATCTCCTTGACGCCGTACTTGAGCAGGGGGGCGATGGCCATGGCAAGGCCGGTGGTCGAGCAGTTGGCGTTGGTGATGACAAAGCCGCTCTCGGGATACCCCTGCTCTTCGATGCGCTTCATCTGGGCAAGGTTCGCCTCGGGAATCAGAATGGGGACGTTCTGCTCGTAGCGCATCGATGCGGCGTTGGAGAAGACGTAGAAGCCGTTGTCCCTGAGCTGCGGCTCTGCCTCGTTGGCCACTTCCGACGGAAGGGCGGAGAAGACGATCTTGACGCCGGCACCCTTCATCGCCTCGATGTTGAACTCCTTGACCTCGATCTCCTTGATATGGGCGGGCATCTCAAAGGGCATGACCCAGTGGACGGTAGTTGCGTACTTGAGGCCGACACGGCTGAGGGATGCGGTCACATAGACCGGCTCGAACCAGGGATGGTGTGCAAGCATCCACATAAACACCTGACCGACTGCGCCGGTGGCACCCATTACTGCAACTTTGATCTTCTCTTCCATTTCTCACTCCAACTACCGACAACGTTCGGTGGTAGTACGGTAGCGATTTTGGACGTGTTGTGCAAGGGGTTTTATAACAAATAGCTAATTTATTTAACAATATGTTATTATATTAACATAAAGTTTAGGATACTGAACTCTTTCTCTTCACTTCGACCCGCTGGGCGGCCAGCGTGAAGGCAATTCCGCTGCCCTCACTCTTCATGCTCTTGAGACTGGCCACCGCATCAAGGACCATGTCGGTGGCAGTCGCCGGGACAAAGGCGAGCACCAGCTCTTTCTCGGGGACGAGATGGGCCCAGAAGAAGGGCACATCCCCCCATTGGGCGGTCCCCCGTCCATCGATGAGGAGTCCCCCCACCGGCTGGATCTTGCGCATCGCTGCGATGATGTCATCGCCATGGCCATTGTTGCAGATGATGGCCACCAAATCCCACTCATGCTCGACCGGAGTCTTTTCAATCGAACCGTCCCAGGAGGCGGTGAAGGAGGCGGCCATACCGCGCAGGTGCTTGCTGGAGATCAGGCCGTTCCACACCGACTCGATGAGCGGCTCATCGACCATGGTCAACAGGACCTCCTTGCGGCTGTCGCCGAGGCCGAGGAGGCAGAGCAGCGAGCTGGATGCTACGGCGCGGGCGGTGAGGATGGTGCCGCCACGGCTACCGGCCTTCTTGGCAGAGCGCATCAAGCCGTCAGCTTTGCCAGAATCGACGACTGCGAGCAACAGGCTGCTCTTCATGGTGTAGTCCCCCCTTTTGCTTTTTGTATCTTCGCCTGCGTACGGGCAAAGAGCAAGCCCAGGATCTGGACGACGAGGACCGGAGTCATTGAGACGAAGATGATGACACCGAAGGCATCGGTGGTCGGATTGCCCCCCACCGCCACCGAGCTGCCGATGGCGAAGGAGAGGAGGAAGGTCGTGGCCATCGGGCCACTGGAGACGCTGCCACTGTCGAAGGAGAGGCCGACGAAGAGGTCGGGGATGACGAAGGAGAGGGCAACGGCTATGGCATAGACGGGCAGCACAAAGTACCAGAGCGAAAGGCCGGTGAGGATACGCAGCACCGCGAGGAAGACGGAGAGACCAACGCCGATGGAGAGGGAGACGAGCATCACGCTCTTGCGGATATGGCCTTGGGTGATGACCTGCACTTGGTCGACGAGCACGTAGACCGACGGCTCACTGAGCACCGTGATAGCCCCGATGACCAGGCCGACGACCAAGAGCAGCGTGGTGTTGAAGCTCCCCATGGTATAACCGATCTGGAACCCGACGGGGATGAACCCTCCGTTCACGCCGATGAAGAAGAGTGTCAGACCGATGAAGAGGTAGATGAAGCCCACAGCGACCCGTAGCAGGCGCCGCAGCGGCATCTTGATGAGGAACACCTGGAAGAGGAGGCAGAGGATGGTCAAGGGGAAGAGTGACTGGGTGACCTGCTGCATCGAGGGGATGATCAGAGAGAGGAAGTCGCCGGAGTGGCGCACGACGAGCTCGCCGAAGACTTCACTGGCTGGTGTGCCAAAGAGGCTGAGGATCCCGATGGCGAGCGTGGGGCCGATGAGGACCAGCGAGACGAAACCGAAGTTATCGCTGTCCTTCTGCTTCTGTTGGACCCGTGCCACCCCCAGGCCGACAGCGATGACAAACGGCACCGAAAGGGGGCCGGTGGAGGCCCCACCGCTGTCAAAGGCGATACCCATCATGATGGGTGAGCTGAAGGCGAAGAGGATGAAGAGCACTGCGTAGCTTATGGCGTAGATCCACTTGAGCGGGATGCGCAGCACGACGCGTGCCATGCCGATCATCATATAGAAGCCGAAGCCCATGGCGATCATGGTGACCAGAGATCTCGTGGAGATCGAGGGGTTGACCATCGCCACCTGGTCGGCGAGCACCGCGATGCTCGGCTCGGCGAGGATGATGATGATGCCGACGATCATGCCGGTGAAGAGCACGAGCCAGAGGTTCTTGCTGCTGGTGGTGTCGCTGCCGATCCGCTCGCCGATGGGGATGAGGCCGATTTCGATTCCGGTGAGAAATATCGAGAGACCGACGATGATGAAGATACCACCGATGGCGAAATCGAGGAGGTTTCCATCAGGAAGGGGGGCGACAAAGAAGTGCAGCAGAGCAATGAGGGCGACGATCGGGCCGATTGAAAAGCTGACTTCCTTGAGTTTTTTCAACAGCCCCATGAGATCCCCCTCTGTGTGATTTGGTTATACGTAGGCGATATATCAAAATATATCAAGGAATTATTACTCATAGGTAATAGAAAGGTCAAGCCGAGTCGCTGGAATACACAATTCCCAACATATGTGAGCTCCGTTCATGAACCGTTACCCATTCCTTGCATTTCAGGGCTTTATCGGTAGAATGAATAGCTACATGCACAAGAAATCGTACAACATCCAAACCCTACTACCAACGCTTCGAAGGAGATGTAGATGACAAAGCGACTTGCCCTTGTACTGGCACTCTTTTTATTTGCAA